>JBQTJO010000270.1:0-2598 GCA_052387015.1 Gemmatimonadota bacterium | reverse complement strand
TACGAGAACCAATCCCGCCAGCTTCCGCATTCGCGCCTCCCCGATCGATGGTTGCAACGCTCCTGAAACTTCCGCCGTCTAATTCTCGCAGGGTAGATTACACGTTACCGAGGCACCATGCACTTGCTTTCCAGCGTCCTGCTCTTCCTGCTGCTGATTCCGGCATTGGCGCCGGCGCAGACCGCGCAGCCGTCCGGCACGGCGGCGCCGCACGGCGAGCGCCCGCGCGTGCGCGCGGCCGCTCGTACGTCCGCCATTACCCTCGACGGCGTCTTCGATGAGCCGGCCTGGAGCAGCGCGCCCGCCGCCACCGGATTCAGACAGACCGAGCCCAACGAGGGACAGCCCGCGACGCAGCAGACGGAAGTGCGTTTCCTCTACGATGCGGATGCGCTGTACATCGCCGCGCGCATGCACGACGAGCTGGGCGCCGCGGGCGTGCGCACCCGCCTTTCGCGCCGCGATCAGATCGACGAGGGCGACTTTCTCGAGATCATCTTCGACACGTATCACGATCACAACGCGCGCACCGAGTTCATGGTGAATCCGTCGGGCGTGAAGTACGATGCCGGACAGGCAGCGCCGTCGGCGGACGAATCGTGGGATCCGGTGTGGGAGGTCGCGACCCGGATCGATGAGCAGGGGTGGACCGCCGAGTTCCGCATCCCGTTCGCGCAGCTGCGCTTCCCGCGCGACTCCGTGCAGACCTGGGGACTGCAGATGTGGCGCTACACGGAGCGGCTGAACGAGACGACGATGTGGTCGTTCTGGGGAAAGAAGGAATCGGGCGGCCCGCAGCATTTCGGTCATCTCGAGGAGATCCGCGCGGGCGAGAACCGCGGCGGCCTCGAGCTGTTGCCGTATCTGGTGGGCAAGGCCGCCTACGAAAGCGTGCCCGAGGGCAGTCCCTTTCACGACGCCAGCGATTTCGGCTGGCGCGCCGGCGGCGACATCAAGGCGCTGCTCACCTCGACGCTCACGCTGGACGCTACCATCAACCCTGATTTCGGGCAGGTGGAGGCGGATCCGGCGGTCGTGAACCTGAGCGCGTTCGAGACGTTCTTTCAGGAGAGACGGCCGTTCTTCGTGAGCGGCGGCGGCGTCTTCCGCTTCGGCAGCTTCAACTGCTTCTACTGCAGCAACGTATCCTCGCTGTCGCTCTTCTACACGCGCCGCATCGGCCGCTCGCCGCAGGGCTTCGTCGCGCGCAGCGCCGATTACACCTTTGCGCCGAACAACACGACGATTGTGGGCGCCGCAAAGATTTCCGGCCGGACACCGAACGGACTGCAGCTCGGCATCATGAACGCGCTGACCGCTTCCGAGAAAGCGAAGGGCATCTCCGGCGGCAATACATTCGAGCAAGAGGTCGAGCCGCTGACCAACTACTTCGTCGGCCGGCTCAAGAAGAACTATCGCAACGGCGACTACACGTTCGGCGCGATCGGCACGTCGGTCGCGCGTCGCTTCGACAATCCCGCCCTGAAAGATCTGATGCCCTCGCACGCCGAAGCGGTCGGTGTGGACTGGAACATGGGCTGGCAGCAGCGCACGTACAATTTCATGGGCAACTTCGCCGTGTCGGCTGTCAGCGGCGATCCGGCCGCGCTGCTGCGCCTGCAGCACTCCTCGGCGCGCTACTTCCAGCGCCCCGACCGTGACGCCGGCTCGAACGGCTTCTTCACGAGCGCGCTCGATCCCTCGCTGACCCGTATGCGCGGCTTTGGCGGCTACGCGCGTTTTGCCAAGGAAGCCGGCGACTGGATGGGCGAAGCGATGGTCAACTTCCGCTCACCCGGTTTCGAGGTCAACGACCTCGCCTTTCTCACGCGCGCCGACTACTTCTGGATGAACGGCAATATCGTGCGCGCGTTCACGAAGCCGACGAAATACTACCGCCGCCTGGATTTCGTGCTGGGCGGCCAGCAGCAGTACAACTTCAGCGGCGACCTGACCGAGCGGCAGGTGCATGTCTGGGCCGGCGGCCAGACCTCGTTCCTCTGGTTCCTGACCGGTTCGGCGCAGTACCGGCCGGAGGTCTTCGACGACCGGCTCACGCGCGGCGGCGGCGTGGTCAAGCGCGCCGCGCAGCACCACGTTTTCTTCAACATCAATACGGACTCGCGCAAACCAGTGGTGGTCGGGCTGTTTCCGGGATTCGGCGGCAACGCCGAGGGCGGCCGCTACTGGAATCTGGGCGCCGACATTCGCTTCAAGCCCGCGACCAATCTGGGCATCACCTTCTCGCCGAGCTACTCGAAGGATCATGGCACCGCGCAGTTCGTGCGCGCCTTCACGGATCCGGCGCTGACCAGCTTCTCCGGCCGGCGCGTCGTATTCGCCGACATCGAGCAGCGCTCGCTCTCGCTCGACACGCGCATCAGCGCGACCTTCACGCCCACGCTCACGCTCGAGCTCGTGCTGCAGCCGCTGGTTGCGACCGGCGACTACACCCGGTTCAAGGAGTTCGTGGCCCCGCGCACGCTCGAGAAGCGCGTCTACTCCTCATCCGAGCTGAGCGAGGTGAAGGATGCCGGCGACCGCACGCTGCGCTACGTGCTCAGGCCCGATGGCCGCACCGGGACTTTCGAGTGGGAG
>JBQTJO010000269.1:0-5867 GCA_052387015.1 Gemmatimonadota bacterium | reverse complement strand
GTTCAGCGCCGCCGCGGCGCTGAACGCCTGCATCAGCTCGTCGCGCGCGGCGTTGATCTCCGCGTTGTCGTCCTGCTTGAGCGCCTTCTTCGCGCGCTCGAGCGCCTTTTCGACGCGGTCCTTGGTCTGGCCGGCGAACTTGTCGCCCCACTCCGTGGTGTCCTTCTCGACCTGGTAGATCAGCGTGTCGAGCTGGTTGCGAGCCTCGATCTTCTCCTTGCGCTGCCGGTCTTCGTCGGAGTGCGTCTCCGCATCCTTGACCATGCGATCGATTTCCTGCTCGGACAGGCCGCTCGAGGCTTCGATCCGGATCTTCTGCTCCTTGCCGGTTGCGCGGTCCTTGGCGGTCACGTGCAGAATACCGTTCGCGTCGATATCGAAGGTGACTTCGATCTGCGGCATGCCGCGCTGCGCGGGCGGAATGCCCGTCAGCTGGAACCGGCCGATCGTCTTGTTGTCGTTCGCCATCGGCCGCTCACCCTGGAGCACGTGAATCTCGACCGTCGTCTGATTGTCTTCCGCGGTCGAGAACGTCTCCGCCTTCTTGGTCGGAATCGTCGTGTTGCGCGGGATCAGCACGGTCATCACACCGCCCAGCGTCTCGATGCCGAGCGACAGCGGCGTCACGTCGAGCAGCAGCACGTCCTTCACGTCGCCCGCGAGCACGCCGCCCTGAATGGCCGCGCCGATCGCGACGACTTCATCCGGGTTTACACCCTTGTGCGGCTCCTTGCCGAAGAACTCCTTCACCACCTGCTGCACCTTCGGCATGCGCGTCGAGCCGCCGACCAGGATGACTTCGTCCACCTTGTCCGGCGTGAGACCCGCGTCCTTCAGCGCCTGCTGCATGGGCGGAATCGTGCGCTTCACCAGATCGTCCACCAGCTGCTCGAGCTTCGCGCGCGACAGCGTGATGTTCAGATGCTTCGGTCCTTCCTGCGTGGCCGTGATGAACGGCAGGTTGATGTCGGTCGACATGGTCGTCGACAGCTCCATCTTCGCCTTCTCCGCGGCTTCCTTCAGCCGCTGGAGCGCCATCGCGTCCCTGGAGAGATCGATGCCCTGATCCTTCTTGAACTCCTCGACCAGCCAGTCGATAATGCGCTGGTCGAAATCGTCGCCGCCGAGATGGGTGTCGCCGTTGGTGGCCTTCACCTCGAAGACGCCATCACCCAGCTCGAGGATCGAGATGTCGTAAGTGCCGCCACCGAGATCGTACACCGCGATGATCTCGTCCTTCTTCTTGTCGAGACCGTACGCGAGCGCCGCGGCGGTCGGCTCGTTGATGATGCGCAACACCTCGAGACCGGCGATCTTGCCGGCGTCCTTGGTCGCCTGCCGCTGCGCGTCGTTGAAGTAGGCCGGCACCGTGATCACCGCCTGCTTCACCTCGCTGCCCAGGTAGTCCTCGGCCGTCTGCTTCATCTTCTGGAGAATCATCGCCGAGATCTCGGGCGGCGTGAACGTCTTGTCCGCGTTCGGCACGTACACCTGCACGCGGTCCCCCGCATCGGTGCGCAGCTCGTAGGGCACCTTCTTCCTCTCGCTCTCGACTTCCGAGCTGCGGCGGCCCATGAAGCGCTTGATCGAGAAGATCGTATTCTTCGGATTGGTGATGGCCTGCCGGCGAGCTACCTGACCGACCAGCCGTTCACCGTCCTTCGTGAACGCGACAACGGACGGTGTCGTACGCCCGCCCTCCGCATTCGGAATGACCACCGGATCTCCGCCTTCCATGACGGCGACCACCGAGTTCGTGGTTCCGAGGTCGATGCCGATGACTTTGGCCATGTGTTGTGTTCTCCCGTGAATTCTTTCGTATGATGCAACCGCCTCCGCCTCCGCCTCCGCCTCCGCCTCCGCATCCGCAATATGGGGGTGCAACCGATATGCCGGGCAAACGCGCCATTTCGGCGCATATGGGGACAGTGGACTGCCGCCGTGGCAGAGTGTAGACTGTTGCCCTCGGTCCTCAACCTCGGAGCGCAATGAACGGCGATGCCGCGAACCAGGGCACACCACTCCATCGCAAGATTCTCTACGGGCTGCTCATCGGCGCGGTCCTCGGCTTGGCCGCCAATCTCACAATCGGCCCGGACCACCAGCTGGTCGGCTTCACGAACCAGTACCTGGCCGGACCGGTCGGTCAGATCTTTCTGCGCCTGCTCTTCATGATCGTGATGCCGCTGGTCTTCGCGTCGATCTCGCTGGGCGTCGCCGGGCTGGGCGATCTGCGCAAGGTCGGGCGGGTCGGCGGCAAGGCGCTCGGTTTTTTTCTGGTCAGCACGGCGCTGTCGGCGACGCTCGGCATTCTGCTGGTGCTGGCGATCCGTCCGGGATCGCGCATCTCGCTCGAGACCCGGACCGAGCTGCTCGCGGCCTATGCGGGTGATGCGTCCTCGAAGATCGAGGCGGCAGAGCAGTCCACGTTCGGCATCGAGACGCTCGTCAACATCGTGACGCGCAACCCGCTGAAGTCCGCCGTCGACATGGACATGCTGGGCGTGATCTTCTTCGGCATCATGTTCGGCGCGGCGCTGACCATGATCGCGGCGCAGCGGGCGCAGTCGATGATCGCGTGGCTGGAAGCGCTGCAGGAGCTCGTGATCAAGATTGTCGAGATCGCGATGAAGCTGGCGCCGCTGGGCGTGGCCGGCCTGATCTACGGTGTGACCTCGCGCTTCGGGTTGGAGCTGCTGCTGCCGCTCGGTAACTACGCACTCACGGTCATCATCTGCCTGTTGCTGCACCTCGTCGTCACGCTGTCGCTGCTGGTGCGCGCGCTTGGCGGCATCTCGACGCGCCTCTTCTACGGCCGCATCAAATCGGCCATGATCACGGCCTTCTCGACCAGCTCGAGCGCGGCGACGCTGCCGACCAACATCGCGGTTGCCGAGGGCAATCTCGGCGTGCCGCCGAAGATCGCCGGTTTCGTGCTGCCGCTCGGCAACACCATGTGCATGAATGGTACGTCGCTCTACGAGGGCGTGACCGTCATCTTTCTCGCGCAGGTGTTCGGCATGGCTCTCACCGTGCCGCAGATGATCGTCGTCATGATGATGTCGGTGATCACGGCGGTGGGTGCGGCGGGCGTGCCGGGCGGCTCTCTCCCGCTGCTGGTCGGCATCCTGACCATGTTCGGCGTGCCGGGTGAGGGCATCGCACTGATTCTGGGCATCGATCGCATTCTCGACATGTCGCGCACGGTCGTGAATATCACCGGCGACCACGTCGCCACGCTTTACGTGGCCCGCTCGGAGCGGGTATGGACGCCGGCCATGGTGCCCGCCGTGCCGATGGATGCGGCCATGCAGCTGGATGAGACTCCGGGCTGGCCGCCGGCCGACAACAAGATTGGCGAAGAAGTGATTTGATCCCGCTCCGCGACGACAATCCGACGCTGCTGACGCCGATCATCACGATCGCGATCATTATCGCGAACGTCGTCATTTGGATTTACCTCCAGGGCGGTGGCGTATCCGAGCGCGTGCTCACCAGCTCGGTCTGCGCCTTCGGCAGCATCCCGGCCGAGCTGACCGGTCGGCTCGAGGAGTACTACCGGGGCGCGCCGATCATCTGCGAGCCGGGCGGCTTCACCTGGTCGACGGTGGTGACCAGCATGTTCCTGCACGGCAGCTGGCTGCATCTGATCGGCAACATGTGGTTCCTGTGGCTGTTCGGGAACAATGTCGAAGACAGCATGGGCCACCTGCGTTACCTCGCCTTCTACCTGATCGGCGGTGCGGTCGCAGCGGCCGCGCACATCTACATGAATCCGGCGTCGCTGGTGCCTACGGTTGGCGCTTCCGGCGCGATCAGCGCGGCGATGGGCGGCTACCTGGTCCTCTACCCGCGCGCGCGTGTGCACACGCTCTTCTTCCTTTTCATCTTCATCAAGATCATTCCGATCCCAGCCTGGTTCGTGCTCGGCCAGTATCTGGTGGTGCAGCTGCTGAGCAGCTCTGCGGCGATGGGCAGCAGCGGCGGCGTCGCGGTATGGGCACACATCGGCGGCTTTGCGGCGGGCGTCGCGCTGGTCAAGCTGTTCGAGAACCGGGTGCTGGTGGCAGCTCGCAAGCAGCACATCAAGCTCAGCCCTTACGAGATCAATCACAGAGGATGGTGGTGACGATGCGGCCAACCCGATTCATCCTGGCGGTCTGCATGCTGCTGCTGGCCGGCACGCGCGCGCACGCGCAGACCACGCAGGAAAGCGGCGTCATGGACACGGCTGCGCTGGACACGCTGCAGCGGGCGGCCGAGGCCGTACAGGGCGCGTCGCAGATGGAGCCGCCGCCCGCGCAGCCGCCCACCGCCGCGCAGGCGCTCGACGCCGCGCGCGCGGCCGCCGACGTGGATTGGATGGGCCGCCTGATTTCGTTTCTAGGCATGTTCGTCATGCTGCTCATCGGCTGGGCATTCAGCTACGACCGCCGCAACATTCCGTGGCGCATCATCGGGTGGGGCATCGGACTCCAGATGATCTTCGCGCTGATCATCCTCAAGACCGCCGCCGGCGCGGCGTTCTTCAATGGCATCAACACGGTGGTCGTCGCGCTGCTCGGCTTCACGGTGGAAGGCGCACGCTTCCTGTTCGGCGATCTGGTCTGGAACAACGTGCCGGTCGGCGCCGGCGCGGCGGGCAGCAATGCGCCGATCGCGGAGGGCGCCGGCACGGTCGCGCGCACCGGCGCGTTCTTCGCGTTCAACGTGCTGCCGACCATCATCTTCTTTTCGTCGCTCATGACGGTGATGTACTACCTGGGCGTGATGCAGAAGGTCGTGAAGGGTGTGGCCTGGGTGATGATGCGCACCATGAAGACGTCCGGCGCGGAAACACTCTCGGCCGCCGGCAACATCTTTCTCGGCCAGACCGAGGCGCCGCTGCTGATCAAGCCGTTCGTGAAGCGCATGACCAACTCCGAGCTGATGGCGGTCATGACCGGCGGCTTCGCGACCGTGGCGGGCGGTGTCATGGCCGCGTATGTCGGCATGCTGCTGCACGTCTTTCCGGATATTGCCGGGCACCTGATGGCGGCCAGCGTGATGTCCGCGCCGGCGGGCCTGGTATTCGCCAAGCTGATGCTGCCGGAAAAGGAAGAGCCGGTCACCAAAGGCTCGCTCAAGATAGAGGTCGAGAATCCCGACGCCAACGTGATCGACGCGGCCGCACGCGGCGCCGGCGAAGGCCTCCAGCTCGCGCTCAACGTGGGTGCGATGCTGCTCGCCTTCATTGCGCTCATCGCGGTGATCAACGCCCTGCTCGGCTGGGCGAGCAACGCGATCCAGCTGACCGCGCTGCTCCAGGCGAACCATCTGCTCGACGCCGGAGAAGGCCTCTCGTTACAGGCGATCCTCGGCTGGCTGCTCGCGCCGCTCGCCTGGCTGATGGGCGTGCCCTGGAAGGACGCGCCCGAAATCGGCGCGCTGCTCGGCATCAAGACGGCCGTCAACGAGTTCGTCGGCTACCTGCAGATGACGAGCATGATCACCGAGGAGAACCTGTCGCCGCGCTCGGTCATCATTGCGACCTACGCCCTGTGCGGTTTCGCGAACTTCAGCTCGATCGCGATCCAGATCGGCGGCATCGGCGGCCTCGCACCCGAGCGACGCGGCGACCTCGCGCGCATCGGCTTGCGGGCCATGATTGCCGGCACACTCGCATCGTTCATGACCGCGAACATCGCGGGTATGCTGGTCTGAGCAGGGGGTCGCTGGCTCATCCTCTCACAGAAGCACGGAGCGCTTCGACGCGCACAGAAATCACAGAATGAGCCTTTTTACGGCTTGCTTGAATGTAGGCGCCTTGAAATTGATGATAAGACCTACCTTGCAGTCTGTCAGTTTCATGTAGGTCAACGTTTGCT
>JBQTJO010000268.1:0-4001 GCA_052387015.1 Gemmatimonadota bacterium | reverse complement strand
CGAAAAAAGCGCCACGCACCGCTTCCGCAGTTTCGTAGCGCCGTTCCGTAGCGCCTCTCTGTAGCGCCTCTCCGTAGCGCAGTTATGCAGTAAACGAGCTGCCGCAGCCGCAGCCGCCCGTCGCATTCGGATTCTTGAAGGTGAAGCCCGCGCCCATCATGGTCGTGACGTAATCGATCTCCACGCCGTCCAGATACTGGCTGCTGAACGGATCGACGAACAGCTTGATGCCGTTGTTGTCGAAGATCTCATCATCATCCTGGGGCTCGTCCTCGATGTTCAGGCCATACTGAAAGCCCGAGCAGCCGCCCGGAAGCACCGCCACGCGGAGCCCGGCCGTTTCCGCCGCGCCCTGCTCGGTAATGAACTTCTGAACCTCAGCGACCGCTGTCGCGGTGACCGTGATGTTCATCGTGTCTCCTTGAAGGTAGCGGACCAGGTTCCACTTTTCGCCCATGGTTCCGCGTAATCTCTGGGTGCGACCACGAAAAGTGGAACGTGGTCCGCCTTGAAACTACCAAAACGCGTTTTGCCAGTCAACCCCGTGCGTGGCGAAAAAGTCAAGGAAGGACGCGGGTTTTTCCGGTTACGAGGTACGCCGCCTGAAGCACGTCGTCGACCACCTCGAGGCCGGCCGGCGCCTGCGCCGCCTCCGCCGTTCCCGCGCCGGTGCGGACCAGGATGCCGCGTCCGCCCAGCCGAAGCGCAGGCTGCACATCGCGCAGCCGGTCTCCGATATAGATCGAATGCGCGAGCTCAATGCCGAGTTTCCGTTCCGCGTCACGGTACATGCCGAGCAGCGGCTTCCGGCACTCACACGGGCCGGTGAAATCCGGATGATGCGGGCAGAAGAAGACGCCGTCGAGTGTGATCCCCTGCGCCTTCAACAGCTCTTCCATGCACGCCTCGACCGCCCGGTACTGCTCGAGCGAGTAGAGTCCGCGCGCGATGCCGGACTGGTTGGTCACGATGACCAGCCTGAAATCGGCGGCGTGCAGGATGCGCAGCGCGTCAATGGCGCCCGCGATGAACGCGATGCCTTCCGGATCGGCGAGGTATTCGGGGTCCCGGATGATGGTGCCGTCCCGATCAAGGAAGGCGGCGCGCAGCTCAGCCATGCGCGATCACACTCGCCAGCGTCGCATCCTGCTCGGGCAGCACGGTGCGCAGGTCGAGCACCACGCGCTCGTTGGCGATGCGCCCGATTACCGGTGGCGTCGCACTTCGCAAACGAGATTCGAGTCCGGCCGCGCTCGGCGCGACCAGCACGACCAGCGCGGTCGGCAGCCGGGCAGCCGGAAACGCGCCGCCGCCGACGGCGGAGAAGCCGTCACTGATGTCCGCAGCTGCCGGCAGCGCAGCCACCAGTCGCGCCGCCCGCTCGCGCAGCTCCGGCAGCCCGGCAGACAGCATCCGCAGGACCGGAAGCTCCGCGCGTGCGGTGCCGCGCGCGTAGCTCAGCAGAGTCGCCTCGAGCGCGGCGAGCGTGAGCTTGTCGACGCGCAGCGCGCGACAGAGCGGATTGCGCTTCATGGCGGCAATCAGGTCGGCGCGACCAATGATGATGCCGGCCTGCGGCCCAGCGAGCAGCTTGTCGCCGCTCATGGTCACGATGTCGGCGCCGGCGCGCAGCGCTTCGGCGGCGGTCGGCTCGCCGCTCAGGCCGAGATCAGCGAGGCTCTCGATCAGACCCGAGCCCAGGTCATGGAGCAGCGGAATCCCTGCGCGCTGCGCGAGGTGCGCCAGCTCGTCCGTGGCGACCGCGCTCACGAAGCCGCTGATGCTGAAATTCGAGGGATGCACTTTCAGGATCGCGGCCGCGCCGGCGAGAGAGTTCTCGTAATCGCGCAGGTGCGTGCGGTTGGTTGAGCCGACCTCGCGCAACGTGACCACGGCGCGCTCGGCGATCTCCGCGATGCGAAAGGAATCGCCGATCTCCAGCAACTCGCCGCGGCTGATGAGCGCGGGACTGGCCAGCGCGATGGTGTTCAACGCCAGAACCAGCGCGGCTGCGTTGTTGTTGACCACGAGCGCGGCCTGCGCGCCGGTCAGCTCGCGCAGCAGCTGCTCGCAATGCGTGTAGCGCGAGCCGCGCGTGCCCTGATCGACATCGTACTCGAGATTGCTGTAGCCGTGGGCCACGCGCTCGATGGCCGCGAGTGCCGACGGCGAGAGGGGCGCGCGTCCGAGATTCGTGTGCAACACGACGCCGGTCGCATTGATGACCGCGTGCAGTGAGGGTTGGTTGGCGCGTTCGATGCGCTGCGTGAGCTGCGCAGCGTACCACTCCGCATCGTCCACGGCGTTGCCGCTCGCCCGAACCTCATCGAGCAGGCCGCGCAGCAGCTCGACGACGCGCACGCGCGGCTCCCGTGCCAGCAGCGGCTCGAGCGCGGGACTCGTGAGCAGCCGCTCGACCGACGGAATCGCACGCCGTGCGTCGTTCATAGTCAGCGGCGCTGCGCGCGTGTGGTATGCACGGCCGTCGTGTCGGGCGCCGGTGTGCGCGGGCGCGCGGGCGTCTGGAAGATGGTCGTGCCGCCGCCGCCCGGCAGGCCGACGATGTTGCGAATGCCGCTGACGATCACGCGGTAGCGCGTGCCCGGCTCCAGCGCGCGTTGCGGCACCCACACCAGCTCCTGCGTCGGCAAGCGGACCGTGTCGGTCGGTGCGGGCGCCGGCCGGCCGGGTGGTCTAGCCTTAGCCGTATCCTGAAGCGCGCGCTGGCGGGCTTCGTACTCGCGCGGATGCATCAATGAGCCGGTCGGTCCGGCCATGCTGTCGGGCAGCTGAAAGACGGCGGCCATGACGCCGCCGAGCGGCTCGTTCGGCGCGATGAAGTCGTCGAATGCGAGACGCACGTGCAGCGTGTCGCGCACTTCGGCGCGCAGCAGGCGGGCCGGCGTCGTGTCGGGCGCGAGCACCGAAAATTCCAGCACGGGCGTGTCCTGCGGCGCGATCAGGCTCGCCACCTTTTCGTCACGCGCTTCGGCGAAATCGAGCTCGCGATTTCGGTTGGCATCCAGGAACGCCAGCGTCCGGTACGCGCCCAGCGGCAGACTGCGCAACGCGAAAAAGCCGGACGTGTCGGTCATCGTGGTGTAACTCACCGAGTCGGCCACGCTGGTCGCAACCACGCGCGCGTTGGCCACGCGACGGCGCGTCAGATGATCGGTCACGAGTCCGCCGATCACGGTCGGCAGGATCTCGGGCCCGGTCGAGAAGACCAGCTCGTAGGTCTGCGTGCGCGGATTGCCGTGACGATCCTGCAGCCCGGGCAACACGGTGACGTGATACACGCGCCCGCGCTGCCAGCCGCCCTCGATCTCGACATGCAGCTCATCGCCTTTTCTTTCGACGTCGACTTCGCCGGTCTCCGGCGAGACCAGTACCGTCTCATCTTCGCGCGGCCCGCGCTCGCTCAGCGTCTCATCGAAGTGAATCACGACCGGTCCGGTGAAGTTCGGCACGATCGCATTCGTGTCCGGCACGGTCGCAATGATAGCGGGCGAAAGCTGGTCGGGAGCGCCGCCCGGCGGCGGCGACGCCTGAGCGCAGCCCAGCATCAGAACCGCGGCGAGGGTGAGAGCGTGAGAGGGTGAGAGGGTGAGACGCCGCCTCATGTGAGGGCCTCCAGCTTGGCCTCCAAGACGTCAGCCTGTTCTTTCAGGCTGGCTGCTTTCTCACGCTCGCGCTGGATCACCGGCTCGGGCGCCCGGCCGACGAACTGCTCGTCGCTCAGCTTGGCTTCGGTACCGCGCAGCATGCCTTGCACGCGCTCCAGCTCTTTCGAGAGCCGCTCGCGCTCGCGGTCGACATCGATCAGATCGGCAAGCGGCACGAACAGCTCACCGCCCGTGCGCAGCACGGAATGCGCGCCGCGCGCCGCCGCCGCCGCACCCGCCTCCGCAACCGCAGCCGCCTCCTCACCCGCACCCGCAGCCGCATACGCAACCGCACACCCCACCGCCTCCCCCTCCGCCAACTCGTCCTCCTCCGAC
>JBQTJO010000267.1:0-9502 GCA_052387015.1 Gemmatimonadota bacterium | reverse complement strand
CCGAGATAGACTTCCTTCTCGATGATGTCCTTCGGCCGGCGCTCGCCTTCCTCGACATCTTCCCACACGACCAGGCGCAGCGTCGCCGTGAGCGGCGCCGCAGAGGTCATGTCGCGCTCGATGCATTCCTCGACGCTGTATTTCGGCTCGCCCAGCGAGTAGTTGACGTACTCGAGCGAGAACTTGTCGTTGACGTCGGTGATCGGAAAGACTTCATTGAAGACGCGCTCCAGCCCGACGTCCTCGCGCTCCATGGCCACTGCGTCCGTCTGCAGCAGTGTCTGGAACGCGCGCACCTGCACGTCGAGCAGATTCGGCATTTCCATCCCTGACGACAGCTTGCCGAAGTTGACGGATGGGACGCGTCCGTTCGTCTGATTAGCCAAGATTTCCCCCTGACGAGGCAATAAGCACGGCTATCCCCGCGCGCCTGGCGCGCCGGGGATTGCCGTGTGATTCAACTTTTGAGTAGCGCTTGCCGAGCATCGCACGCCGTTTGAGCTGAAGGTGAACTCGTCCGGAGGCGGAGGCGGGAGCGGAGGCGGGTTCACCCTTAGGCCGCATCCGCTGCCGCATCCGCTGCCGCGACGTCCCTACCTCAGCTCGACCGTCGCGCCCTGCTCCTCCAGCTTGGCCTTGACCTGGTTGGCCTCATCCTTCGAGACGCCTTCCTTCACGGCCTTCGGCGCATTGTCGACCAGATCCTTGGCTTCCTTCAGGCCCAGGCTCGTGACTTCACGAACGACCTTGATCACCTGGATCTTCTTCGCGCCGGCTTCCTTCAGGACGACGTCGAACTCGGTCTTCTCTTCAGCCGCCGGCGCCGCCGCGCCACCGCCGGCGCCGCCCGCAGGCGCCGCCGCCGCTGCCACCACGGCCGTCACGCCGAACTTCGTCTTGAACGCCTCGACGAACTCCGCCAGCTCCAGGACGGTCATGTTGCCGATTGCTTCGAGCAGCTCTTCCTTGTTGGCCATTGTCGCTTCTTCCTGTATTGAGTGATCCAAAACACGTTTACGTTCACGTTCACGTTTACGTGAACCTCAGGCGTTTTCCTTCTGGGCGCGTAGCGCCTCGAACAAGCCCAGTGTCTCCTGCAGCTTTGCCTGCAGCAGGTAGAGCAGCTGGGACATGGGCGCTTCGAACGCGCCTGCAAGCTCCGCGAGGAGCTGTTCGCGGCCGGGCAGCCTCGCGAGCCGCTCGACTTCTGCCGCCGTATAACCCCTGCCGTCGACGACCGCCGCCTTCATGGCCGGCTTGTTGTCGTTCTCCTTCGCGAAGTCCACCAGGACTTTCGCGGGCGCAACCGGATCCGTCGTGCTGATCGCGACGGCGGTCGGACCCTTGAAGAAGTCGCTCACGCTCTGCGGCACATCGAGCCCTTCGAGGGCGCGCTCGGCCAGCGTGTTCTTCACGACCAGGTACTCGACACCGGCCTTGCGCAGCCGGCTGCGCAGCTCGGTGACCTTCTTGACCGTCAGCCCCGTGAAATCGGTGAGATAGAACGAACTCGCCGACTCGAGCTTGCCGTGCAGCTCGTCAACGGTGGCCTGTTTCTTTTCCTTCACGTTCATCGCGTCGCCACCCGTCGATAGAGGTTCGGATCGATGCGGACACCGGGACCCATCGTGCTCGAGACCGTGATGCTCTTGATGTAGGTGCCCTTGGCCGCAGGCGGCTTGGCGCGCACCACCGTGTCCATGAACACCTCGAGATTCTCGGCCAGCTTGCCTTCCTCGAAGCTCACGCGGCCGATCGGCGCGTGCAGGTTGCCGGTCTTGTCGACCCGGAACTCGATCTTACCCGCCTTGATCTCACGCACGGCCTTGCCGACATCGAAGGTGACGCTGCCCGCCTTGGGCGAGGGCATCAGGCCGCGCGGGCCGAGCACGCGGCCCAACTGGCCGAGCTGGCCCATGACGTCCGGCGTCGCGACGATCGCGTCGAAGTCGAGCCAGCCGTCCTTGATCTTCTGGATGTACTCGGTGCCGACGTAATCGGCGCCCGCGTCCTCGGCCTCCTTCGCCTTGTCACCCTGCGCGATCACCAACACGCGAACCGACTTGCCGGTTCCATGCGGCAGCACGACCGTGCCGCGCACGACCTGGTCGGCGTGGCGCGGATCGACGCCCAGACGCACCGCGACCTCGACCGTCTCATCGAATTTCGCGAACGCCTTCTCCTTCACGAGCTTGACCGCCTCGCTCGGATCGGCGACCGGCGCCTCCTTCGCAGGAAATACGGAGCATGCCTTTGCGTACTTCTTCCCGTGTCTCGGCATTAGTCCACCACCTGAAAGCCCATCGAGCGGGCGGTTCCCTCGATCATGCGCATCGCGGACTCCACGCTCGCGGCATTGAGATCCGGCATCTTGACCTCCGCGATCTCGCGAATCTGCTTTTTCGTGACCTGCGCGACCTTGTCGCGGTTCGGCGTGCCCGAGCCCTTGCTGGCGCCGGCCGCCTTCATCAACAGGTTGGCCGCGGGCGGCGTCTTGGTGATGAAGGTGAAGGAGCGATCCGCGTACACCGTGATTTCGACCGGAATGATCATGCCGATCTGCGACTGCGTGCGCGCGTTGAACTGCTTCACGAACTCCATGATGTTGACGCCGTGCTGACCGAGCGCCGGACCGACCGGCGGCGCCGGGTTCGCCTGACCGGCGGGCACCTGGAGCTTGACGAAACCAGTGACTTTCTTTGCCATAGCGGTTTAGTAGCCCTTCAACTGCATGTAATCGAGCTCCACGCTGGTCGGCCGGCCGAACAGACTGACTTCGACCTTGACCTTGCCCTTGTCGTGGTAGATTTCCTGTACCGTGCCGGTGAAATCCGTGAACGGCCCTTCGGTGACCTCCACAACCTGGCCGACCCGGAACGGAATCTCTTCCTTCGGTTCCAGCTCTTCTTCGGCGGGCGCGAGACCGAGGATCTTATTCACCTCTTCATCGCGCAGCGGCTGTGGCTCGTTGCCAGGGCCGACGAACTTGATGACGCCCTGAATGTTGTTGATCGTGTGCGTGGTGCGCTGGTTCGCCTTCATCTTGACCAGCACATAACCCGGATACAGCCTGCGCGTGACCGTGACGCGCTTGCCGTTCTTGATTTCGACCACGTCCTGCGTCGGCACGATCGCTTCCTGGATCTCCTTCTCGTCGACCACCTCGCCCTTCTCCTCGGCGATCTTGTGCTCGATCAGCTTCTTGACCTTGTTCTCGTGCCCCGAGTAGGTCTGAATCGCGTACCAGCGTGCGTCTTCCATGACCGCCATCACGCGAAGATTCCAATCACGAAATCGATGAGGTTACGCACCACCAGATCCATGCCCAGAATGATGAGGGCGACAATGGTCACGAACACGAGGATGACACCGGTCGCGCTCTTGAGCTGCGGCCAGTCCGGCCAGGTCACCTTCTTGAGCTCCTCGGTGACTTCGTTCGTGAAGTCCCTGGTCCTGACGACGATGTTCGCCATCGCTTACTTCGTCTCTTTGTGTTGCGTGTGCGCGTTGCAGCGCGGGCAGTGCTTCTTCCACTCGACGCGTTCCGGGTGCTTACGCCGATTCTTGGTCGTGAAGTAGTTGCGCTCCTGGCACTGCGTGCACGCCAGAATAACCTTGTCGCGTGGCATCTCTTACTTTCCTTGCTTACTGAATGACTTCCGTGACGACGCCGGCACCGACCGTACGGCCGCCCTCGCGAATTGCGAAGCGCAGCTCCTTCTCCATGGCGATCGGGCTGATCAGCTCGATCACCATCTGGATGTTGTCGCCCGGCATGACCATCTCCACGCCCTCCGGCAGCGTGACGCTGCCCGTCACGTCCGTCGTGCGGAAATAGAACTGCGGACGGTAGCCCGGGAAGAACGGCGTGTGCCGGCCGCCCTCTTCCTTGGTCAGCACGTACACCTCCGCCTTGAACCTGGTGTGCGGCGTGATCGAGCCCGGCTTCGCCAGCACCATGCCGCGCTCGATCTCGTCCTTGCCCACGCCGCGCAGCAGCAGCCCCACGTTGTCACCCGCGCGCCCCTCATCCAGCAGCTTGCGGAACATCTCCACGCCCGTCACCACCGTCTTCTTCGCCGCGCCCAGCCCCACCAGCTCGATTTCCTCGCCCACCTTCACAATGCCGCGCTCGATACGGCCGGTCGCCACCGTGCCCCGGCCCGTGATGCTGAACACGTCTTCCACCGGCATCAGGAACGGCTTGTCCGTATCGCGCACCGGCTCCGGGATGTAGCTGTCGATCGCCTCCATCAGCGCCGTGACCTGCTGCCCCCACTCGCTGTTCGGATCGCCACTCTCCAGCGCCTTCAGACCACTGCCCCGAATGATCGGCGTGTCATCGCCCGGAAAGTCGTACTCGCTCAGCAGCTCGCGCACTTCCAGCTCCACCAGGTCCAGCAGCTCCGGATCGTCGACCATGTCGACCTTGTTCAGGAACACCACCAGGTAGGGCACGTTCACCTGCCGCGCCAGCAGAATGTGCTCGCGCGTCTGCGGCATCGGCCCGTCCGCCGCGCTCACCACCAGGATCGCGCCGTCCATCTGCGCCGCACCCGTGATCATGTTCTTCACGTAGTCGGCGTGGCCCGGACAGTCCACGTGCGCGTAGTGACGCTTCTTGGTCTGGTACTCCACGTGCGCCGTCGCGATCGTGATGCCGCGCTCGCGCTCCTCCGGCGCCTTGTCGATGTTGTCGAAGCTCACGAAGTCGGCCAGACCCTGCGCCGCCTGGATCCGCGTGATCGCGGCCGTCAGCGTCGTCTTGCCGTGGTCTACGTGCCCAATCGTGCCGACGTTTACGTGCGGCTTGGTACGCTCGAACTTTGCCTTGGCCATGGTCTGTTATTTCCCGCCGTTGACTTTTGCAATGATTTCTTCCGCCTTCGACTTCGGAACTTCCTCGTAACGAGAAAATTGCATCGAGTAGACTGCGCGTCCCTGCGTCGCCGAGCGCAGCGTCGTCGAGTAGCCGAACATCTCCGACAGCGGCACGCTGGCGCCGATCACCTGGGCATCGCCCCGCTGCATCATGCCGCCGATCTTGCCGCGCCGGCTGGACAGGTCGCCCATGACATCGCCCATGTACTCGGACGGCGTGACGACTTCCACATCCATGATCGGCTCGAGCAGCACCGGGCTCGCGCGCCGGACCGCTTCCTTGAACGCTATGGAGCCGGCAATCCTGAACGCCATTTCACTCGAGTCGACGTCGTGGTAGCTGCCGTCGATCAGCTCGACCCGCACATCCACCATCGGATAGCCGGCGAGCACGCCGTTGTCCATCGCTTCCTTGATGCCCTGCTCGGTCGGCCCGATGTACTCACGCGGCACCACACCGCCGACGATCTTGTCCTCGAACACGAAGCCGCTGCCCGGCTCGCCCGGATACAGATTGATGACGACGTGACCGTACTGACCGCGACCGCCCGACTGCCGGACGAACTTGCCCTCGACCTTCATGGCCTGCTTGCGGATCGTCTCGCGATACGCAACCTGCGGCCGGCCGATGTTGGCGTCGACCTTGAACTCGCGCATCATGCGATCCACAATGATCTCGAGATGCAGCTCGCCCATGCCGGCAATGATCGTCTGGCCGGTTTCCTGATCCGTGTGCACGCGGAACGTCGGATCTTCTTCCGACAACTTCTGAAGTGCGACGCCCAGCTTGTCCTGGTCCGCCTTGGTCTTCGGCTCGATCGCGACACTGATGACCGGCTCCGGAAACTTCATCGCCTCCAGAATGATCGGCTGCTCGGGATCGCACAGCGTATCTCCCGTGCGCGTGTCCTTCAGACCAATGGCCGCCGCGATGTCGCCGGCGTAGACCTCTTCGATCTCCTCGCGCCGGTTCGCGTGCATCTGGAGCAGACGACCGATGCGCTCGCGGCGATCCTTCGTCGAGTTGTAGATGTAGGAGCCGGCCGGCAGCGAGCCCGAGTACACCCGGAAGTACGTCAGCTTACCGACGAACGGATCCGTCATGATCTTGAACGCGAGCGCCGCAAAGGGCGCGTCGTCCTTCGCGTCACGCGTCTCGAACGTCTCGTCGTGGTGCGGCAGATGCCCCTGCATCGCCGCTACATCCAGCGGCGACGGCAGGAAGTCGATGACCGAATCCAGCAGCTGCTGCACGCCTTTGTTCTTGAAGGCGGAGCCGCACAGCACCGGGACGAGCGTGCCGGCGAGGCACGCCTTGCGGATCGCGCGACGCAGCTCGTCCTCCGTGATGTCCTCGCCCTCGAGATACCTGGTCAGCAGCTCTTCGTCGTGCTCGACCGCCGCTTCGACCAGCTCGTGACGCAGCTGATCGATGGTCGGCTTCAGCGCGTCGGGCACCGGGCCTTCCGACCAGTTCTTGCCCTGTGTCGCTTCGTCGTAGACGTACTCGACGCGACGAATGATGTCGACCACGCCGGTAAAGAGCTCGCCCTCACCGAGCGGGTAATGGATCGGGAACGCCTGCGCGCCCAAACGGTCGCGGATCATGCCTACCACGTTCATGTAGTCGGCACCGACGCGGTCCATCTTGTTGACGAACGCCATGCGCGGAACGCCGTAGCGGTCCGCCTGGCGCCACACGGTCTCGGACTGCGGCTCGACGCCGCCGACCGCGCAGAAGACCGCGACCGCGCCGTCCAGCACGCGCAGCGAGCGCTCCACCTCGACCGTGAAGTCCACGTGTCCAGGCGTGTCGATGATGTTGATGCGATAGTCCTCGTCGAAGCGCTTCCAGTGCGCAGTCGTCGTGGCGGACGTAATCGTGATGCCGCGCTCCTGCTCCTGCTCCATCCAGTCCATGGTCGCGGCGCCTTCATGCACCTCACCGATGCGATGAATGCGGCCCGTGTAGTACAGAATGCGCTCGGTCGTAGTCGTCTTGCCGGCATCGATGTGGGCCATGATGCCGATGTTGCGCAGCTTATGAAGCGGTGTCGATCTAGGCATTTCCGTTCAAACTGTGCGGGGCAGGTTTCACTTTTGCGTTCCTTGGCAAAAGTCTGAAACCTGCCACCGCTCCTTTTCTACCAGCGATAATGCGCAAAGGCCTTGTTGGCCTCCGCCATTCGATGGGTGTCTTCCTTCTTCTTGATGGTGCTGCCCTCATTGCGTGAGGCCGCCAGCAGCTCGCTCGCGAGGCGGTCCGCCATGGTCTTGTCGCCGCGGTCGCGCGCGTAGCCGACCAGCCACTTCATGGCCAGCGCGGTGCGCCGCTCGGGGCGGACTTCCACCGGCACCTGGTAGGTGGCACCGCCGACGCGGCGGCTCTTCACCTCGAGCACCGGCTTCGCGTTGGTGAGCGCCTGCTTGAACACGTTCATGCCCGGCTGACCGGTCTTCTCCTCGACGATGCGCATGGCATCGTAGAAGATGCGCTCGGCCGTCGACTTCTTGCCGTCGAACATGAGCGCGTTGATGAACTTGGTGACCGTGCCCGACCCGTACTGCGGATCGGCCGGCGTCTCCCGCTTGACTGCTCGCTGACGTCTGCTCATAGCTCAGTTACTTGCCCTTGGGGCGCTTGGCGCCGTACTTCGAACGACCCTGGTTGCGATCCGAGACGCCGCTGGTGTCGAGCGTGCCGCGGATGATGTGGTAGCGAACACCCGGCAGGTCCTTCACACGTCCGCCGCGGATCAGCACGATCGAGTGCTCCTGCAGGTTGTGCCCCTCGCCCGGGATGTAGGCGGTAACCTCGTAGCCGTTCGTCAGCCGGACGCGCGCGACCTTGCGCAGCGCGGAGTTCGGCTTCTTCGGCGTCGTCGTATAGACGCGCGTGCAGACCCCACGCTTCTGCGGATTGCTCTGCAGTGCGGGCGCCTTTTCCTTCTTTTCAACCGCGTGCCGTCCCTTGCGGATCAGCTGGTTGATGGTCGGCATGCTTGGTGTTCTCCGTTACTGGCAATAAAACGACGGGAGCATAAAGGCTCGCCCCCGCCTTGGCCGAGAGTTTTTGCCCTCGGACCGGTGTTGGTCACCCCCGGGTCTTCTGCATCGGCCGAAAAAATCGGTCGATAGACATGGAAAGGTATAGAGAAGCGGCAGTTATGTCAACGCGAGAAGGCGGGATCGGAAACGGGGATCGGGAGCGGGAGCGGCCCGCGCCCGCCCGGTCCGCTAGCAGGCTGCTGAAAACGGGCCGCCAAGGCTGAAGGCAGGCGCTACGCGGACCGTCGCGCCCTGCCTTCACCCAAACCACTCGGCCCGTCTTTTGGCACCCTGCCAGACTAGGCGTCGGTCAGGCGGGCTGCCGCGGCCGCCCGGGCCTGGGACAGGTACCCCGGCTCAAGGTCCAGCAGGTTGGCGATCTTACGAAGGAGATAGCTCTCGTGGCGCGCGATTTCGCCGTCCGTGAGGATCAGCCCCCACATGATCTCGGCGAGCAGCGTCTTCTGGCCAATGTCGTAGCCGGTGCGCACCAGGTTGGCGAACTGGAAGATGTCGACGGCTTCGCGCCGCTGCTGGTCGGCCAGCTCCATCAGCTGCTGCGCGGTCTCGGGATCGAGTGCGAAATGCCGCATCAGAACGGCATGAACGTGGTCGCGCTCGTCCGCCGTGAACTCATCGTCGGCGTGGGCGAGCTCGAGCAGGAGCGCGCAGGCCGCCAGGTGGAGGGGGTCGTGGCTGTGCCGGGTCTCCCCATTTGTTTTCGGGGCCACGCCGGGCGCCATACGCTCGTCGAATAATTTCCGGAACGGGTTCGTCATAGCTCCTGCTTGCTACGTCTGAAGCTTCGCGCTGACGGTGATCTCCGCGCCCTTGTAGAGGCGAGACACCGGGCAGTTCTTTTTTGCCTCTTCGGCGTGCTGCCGGAAAGAGGCATCGTCGATACCGGGTACGGACCCCATAGTCTCGAGATGGATCCGATTGATGGTGGGTGCGCCGTCGACAGTCTCGAGCGATACGGTGGCGGTCGTGTCGACGCGGGCCGGCGGGTGGCCGGCCTTCTCGAGCGCGGCCGATAACGCCATCGAGAAGCAGGCGGCATGAGCCGCCGCGATCAGGTCCTCCGGACTCAGGCCGGCGCCCTCCTCGAAACGCGATGGAAACGAATACGGCGCCTCGAAGTTGCCACGCGGCACGCGCAGCGTTCCGTTGCCGGATTTGAGACCACCTTGCCAGACCGCATTCGCGGTACGCTTTGCCATGTGAGCCTCGCCGTGAATTGGGTTTCGGGACGATAGTGGCAGAGGGGCGCCACGGAAAGGCGCTACCAGACTGCACTACCGGACTGCGCTACGGATACGGAGAGAGGCGCTACTGAGAGGCGCTACGGAGAGGCGCTACGGGACTGCGCTACGGGACTGCGCTACGGGACTGCGCTACCGGACTGCGCGACAGGACTGCGCTACGGAACTGCGCTACGGAACTGCGCTACGGAGAAGGCGCTACGGAGAGGCGCTACGGAGAGGCGCTTCGAAGAGGCGCTACGGAACTGCGCGACAGGACTGCGCGACAGGACTGCGCGACGGGACTGCGCTACGGAACTGCGCTACGGAAC
>JBQTJO010000266.1:0-4483 GCA_052387015.1 Gemmatimonadota bacterium | reverse complement strand
TCGGTCACATTCGTGACCTGCCGGAACGTGAGCTGGGCGTCGACATCGAGAACGGCTTCGAGCCGAAGTACGTGACCATCCGCGGCAAGGGCAAGGTCATTCAGGACCTGCGCAGGGAAGCGGATTCAGTCAGCGAAATCCTGCTCGCCACCGACCCGGACCGCGAAGGTGAGGCCATCGCGTATCATGTCGCCGAACAGCTCGGCTTCGAGGAGCGCAAGCGCGGCGGCCCACGTTTTCGCCGCGTGCTCTTTCACGAGATCACGCGTGATGCGGTGAAGCGCGCCCTCGACCATCCCGGTGACCTGGATATGCGCAAAGTCGAAGCGCAGCAGGCGCGCCGGATTCTCGATCGGCTGGTCGGTTACCAGGCGAGCCCGATCCTGTGGAAGCCGATCCGGCCCGGCCTGTCCGCCGGCCGCGTGCAGACGGTTGCATTGCGGCTGATCGTCGAGCGCGAAGCGGAGATTCGCGCCTTCGTCGCCGAGGAGTACTGGTCGATTACGGCTCAGCTCGAGCGTGCGAACAGGAAATTCGATGCCAGGCTGCATCACATTGACGGCAAGGCGTTCAAGCTGGAAAACGAAGACGCGGCCGGCGCCGTCGTCGCCGCGATCGACGGCGTTCCCTTCGTCATCACGGAGATCAAGCGGCGCGAGCGCGTCAAGAATCCGCCCGCGCCCTTCACGACTTCCACGCTCCAGCAGGAAGCCGCCAAGCGTCTCGGCTTCAGCGCACAGCGCACCATGCGTATCGCGCAGCAGCTCTACGAGGGAATCGATATCGGCAGCGAAGGCTCGGTCGGTCTCATCACCTACATGCGCACGGACTCGACGCGCGTGTCGGCCGGTGCCGCAAGCGATGCGCAGAACTGGGTCGAGCAGCAGTTCGGCAAGAAGTACCTGCCCGGCGGGCCGCGCCTCTGGGGCGGCAAACAGCAGAAGGGCGCGCAGGAAGCACACGAGGCGATCCGCCCGACCGCTGCTACGCGCCGGCCCGATGATGTGCGGCGCCATCTCGACAAAGACCAGTTCCGCCTGTACGAGCTGATCTGGCTGCGCTTCGTGGCCGGTCAGATGGCGCATGCCGTCTATGATACGACGACGGTCGATTTCGACCTGCGCGGTCACGACCGGCGCCAGTATCTCTTCCGCGCGACCGGCTCGATCGTGAAGTTCGATGGCTTCACGCGTCTCTATCAGGAAGCGCGCGAAGAAGGCGATCACAAGACGCTCGATGATCTCACGCCCTTGCCCACGCTCGAAGAGCGGATGCAGGTGCAGCTCCATGGCATCGTGCCCGAGCAGCACTTCACACAGCCGCCGCCGCGCTTCACCGAGGCCAGCCTTGTCAAGGAGCTGGAGCGCCTCGGCATCGGCAGGCCGTCGACGTACGCCGCCATCATCTCGGTGATCACGGATCGCGAGTACGTTCAGGTCGAGCAGAAGCGCTTCACGCCCACACCGCTCGGTGAGACGGTCGCGAAGGTTTTGATCAAGGTGTTCCCGGACATTTTCAATGTCGCGTTCACCAGCGGCATGGAAGCCGAGCTGGACAAAATCGAGGAAGGCGAGCTGGACTGGCGGCGCGTGCTCCAGGATTTCTACGGCCCGTTCGAGCGCCAGCTCAAGACGGGCAGGAAGTCCGGCGACCAGATCGTGCGCGAGACCGTTTCGCCCGATGCGCCGCCCTGTCCGAGCTGCGGCAAGCCAATGCTGGTGCGCTGGAATCGCTTCGGCCGCTTCCTCGGCTGCTCCGGCTATCCCGAATGCAAGCAGACGCTGCCGCTGGACAAGAAAGAAGTCGCGGAGCCGAAGCCACTCGGCATTCCGTGTCCGCGCGATGGCGCCGAGCTGGTTGAACGCGAGGGCCGCTTCGGGCCGTTCATCGCGTGCAGCAATTACCCGACCTGCAAGTACACGCAGCCGAAGACGATTCCCGGGCTGAAATGCCCGCAGTGCGGCGCAGGCGAGATCGGCGAGAAGCGCACGCGCCGCGGCAAGCCGTTCTGGGGTTGCACTCGTTATCCGGAATGCGACTGGTCGGTATGGGATCGTCCGATTGCCGGCCCATGTCCCACGTGCGCTTCGCCGATCCTGGTACAGAAGAGCACGAAGACACGCGGCGAGTTCATCAAGTGCCCGCAGTGCAACAACGAGTTCACGCAGGACGCGGAAGGCAAGTTCGAGCTGGCCGCACTCGCGTCAGCGCCGGCCGCGCTCAAGCCGCAGCGCAAGCTGACTTTCAAGAAGAAGGTCGCGCCCGCAAAAAAGACTGCGACAGCGAAAAATGCTGCGGCCGCAAAAAAGGTTGCGCCTGTCAAGAAGGTCGCCGCGAAGAAAGCTCCGGCTAAAAAGCCTGCTACCAGGAAAAGGGCAGTTAAGAAAAAGTAGTCACACAGATTACACGGATTAGCACAGATTCCACAAAGCTGACAGAATTGCAGAAGTGCTCTGTGTAATCTGTGCACATCTGTGAAATCTTTGTGGAATTTTAAACTAAGACATGTCTTCAGTTTCAGTCATAGGAGCCGGCCTCGCCGGCTGCGAAGCCGCCTGGCAGCTCGCTGAGCGCGGCCACCGCCTCACGCTCGTCGAGATGCGTCCGGTGCGCAACACGCCCGCGCATCAGAGTGATGGCTTTGCCGAGCTGGTCTGCACCAATTCCTTCAAGAGCGAAGATCTCGGTAACGCGCATGGTCTGCTGAAAGCCGAGATGCGCGATCTCGGCTCGATCCTGTTGCGTGTCGCTGATGAGACGCGCGTCGCGGCGGGTACCGCGCTCGCGGTTGATCGCCACCAGTTCTCACGTCGCATGACGGAGCTGGTGTCTTCGCATCCGAACCTCACGGTCGAGCGGAGGGAAGTCGCCGAGGTACCCTCGACGCCGGCCGTGATTGCGACCGGCCCGCTGACTTCGAGTACGCTGACCCAGTCGATCCAGGCTCTGCTCGGCGACGACGGGCTCGCGTTCTACGACTCGATCGCGCCCATCGTATCCCTTGATTCCATCGATCTCGATAGCGCGTACTTCGCTTCGCGTTACGGCAAGGGCGACGGCGCTGACTACCTCAACTGCCCGCTCGATCGCGAGCAGTACGAGCGCTTTCTCGCGGCGCTGCGTGCCGCGGATGTGTATCCTGGGCACGACTGGGAAAACATTCCGTATTTCGAGGGCTGTCTGCCCATTGAGGTGATGGCCGAGCGCGGCGAGGCTACCTTGCGCTTCGGTCCGATGAAGCCGGTCGGCCTGCGGAATCCGCGCACCGGCAAGCGGCCGTACGCCGTCGTTCAGCTGCGGCGTGAGGATCGCACCGGTCAGATGTGGAATCTGGTCGGCTTCCAGACTCGACTGCGTACGGGCGAGCAGCGGCGCATTTTCAGAATGATTCCCGGTCTGGAGCACGCCGAGTTTCTCCGTACCGGGTCGATTCACCGCAATACGTATCTCAACTTCCCGCAGCGACTGACCGGGTACGGCGCGGCGCGCGCCCGTCCCGATCTGATCTTCGCAGGGCAGCTGACCGGCGTCGAAGGATACACGGAATCCGCCGCGTCCGGCATTCTGGCCGGCATCAACATGGATCGTCTGCTGCGCGGTGAAGCGTCGATTGTTCCGGCGCCAACGACCATGCTGGGCGGCCTGTTCCGCTATCTGCGTGAGGCGCCGCCGGCGCAGTTTCAGCCGATGAACTCGAATTTCGGTCTGCTCGATCCGCTAAGGGAGCACGTGCGCGACAAGGCGCTGCGCAGAGAGAAAATCATTGCGCGCGCGCGCGCAGCCATGCGAACTTGGATCGATGAGCACGAGCTCGAGCCTGCCTTCGCCCATCACTGAGTTCCTGCGCGAGCTGGAAAGCGGCAGGCAGCTCAGCGCGCATACCGTCGCCGCCTATCGCCGCGATCTCACCGAATTCACCAACTTCCTCGCGACCTGGTTCCAGCAGGATGAGTGGGACTGGCGACGCGTCGATCGCAACGCGCTGCGCCGATTCCTCGGCCATCTTTCACAACAGAAGCTCGCGCGCCGTACCATCGCGCGCCGGCTCTCCGCCGTGCGCACCTTCTTCAGATTCCTGCATCGCGAAGACCTGATCGAAGCCAATCCTGCGCGCACGGTACGCTCGCCCAGGCTGGAGAAGACGCTGCCGCAGTGGCTCACGCGGGGCGCTGCCGAGCACGTTTTCAATACCGCGGAGAACCGCGCGGCCGAAGGCGGGTTTCGCGCGCTGCGCGACCTGGCCATCCTGGAGACCTTCTACGCCAGCGGCATGCGTCTGAGCGAGTTGCAGGGACTCGACATGGACGACCTCGATCTGATCACCGACCAAGTCAAGGTGCGCGGCAAAGGACGCAAGGAGCGGATCGTGCCGCTGGGCACCGCCGCTGTGAAGGCGCTCCGCAATTACGAGCTGCGCCGCACCGAAGTCGCGCCGCTCGGACCGCTCCGGGACCGGCGCGCTGTTTTTATCAGCGAGCGCGGC
>JBQTJO010000265.1:0-10588 GCA_052387015.1 Gemmatimonadota bacterium | reverse complement strand
GTCTGATCGGCGTGCGCGAGGACAAGCAGCCGCGCGAGGTGGTGAGAGAGACGCCAGGCTAGAAGCCGGGTGCGACCGGCACGCGCAGCTCCAGCCAATCGGTCACTTTGCCGATCGTGACGGAGCGACTGCGCTCGACCGCGTCCCTGCGGATGCGGCGCTCGTTACTGAGCGATCGGAAGTACAGGATCGCGAAGAGCAGCGCTGCGCACAGCGATGCCGCGATCAGGAGATTCGAATCCATAACCGCGATCAGCGCGTGAGCCGGTAAATGAGGACGGCGGCGCGTTTGGTTGCCGTGTGCAGTGACTCCACGTCCATGCGCTCGCGGTCCGTATGTGATCCGGAACCGAGCGGGCCCAAGCCGTCCATCGCATCGAGATACGGCGCCACGAACGAAACGTCGGCGGCGCCGCGCCGGCTCGGTTCAAATGCGCGGACCGGGCCGAGACCGAGCGCGCGATTCACTTCATCGACGCGCCGGAGCAACGCCCGATTGCCTTCAGTCGGCGCCATGTTGGGATAACGATCCTCGAAACTGATCTGCGCGGCTGTGCCGGGCAGGTTTTGGGCGACGAGCGCGCGCATGCGGGTACGCGTCTGCTCCAGCTCTTCGTCGGTGAGCGTGCGCAAGTCTCCTTTGACGATAGCCTGCGCCGCCACGATGTTAGTCTTGCCGCTCGCCCGCACCTCTGCTTCGTCCAGCATAGCCTCACCGCCGCCGGCAATGAGCGCGGGACTGAACGTCACGTTCGGATTGAAGCGCACTTCCGCGTAGAAGCGGTCGAGAATGCGGGCCACTTCGAAAATCGCGCCTGCGCCCGTGCCGCTCGAGAAAATGCCCGAGGAATGCGCGGGCCGTCCGCTCACCCGCAGTGTCCAGGAGCTCGAGCCGCGGCGCGCAATGACGAACAGATCGCCTTCGTCGTCACGGGAGCCGCCTTCGAAGCCGAGTGCAATATCGCTGTTGCGGCCTGCCTCGATCAATGACTTGCGCGCCACCGCAATCGGCTGGCCGACCGACTCCTCATCGCCCGTGAGCACGACGGTGATCGTGGTGTTCTCGAGTGCGCCGGCCGCATGCAGCGCCCGCAGTGCATACAGGATCACAACATTGCCGCCCTTCATGTCCTGCACGCCGGGACCACCGGCCGTGTTGCGATCGATGCGCTGAAAGCGCTGGAACGGGCTGCTCTCCTCGAAGACCGTGTCGAGATGCCCGATCAGCAGAATGCGCTTGCCGCGCGCTCCTTTGCGCTCCGCAATGAGGTGCGGCCCGCGCTGGACCGAGTCGGGCAGCTCGTCGTAGCGAACCGTGAAGCCCAGTGCCTCGAATTCCGGCCGCAGCACGTCCGCGACGCTGCGTACGCCGGCCCGCTTCAGGCTGCCGCTGTTGATGTTCACCGTCCGCTCGAGCAGCGCCAGCGCGGCCGCCGTATCGTGCTCGACTTGCGCGACGATGCGCCGCTCGACCGCAGTCAGCCTCGACGGCGTGTCCTGTGCGATGCACACGGCTGAACTCGCCGCACTCGCCACCAGCGCGATCAGGATCGTTCTCATCTCTCTTTAGTTCTCCAGCTTGTAAATCTCGCGCCGGCCGTACTCGACGAGGTCGTGATAGCCCTTCATGAGCTCCTCCATCTGCTTCATGTCTTCCTCGCTCTCAGGCCCCTGCCCCGACATCATCTTCTCGAAAGCCTCCAGACTCTCGACCTCGAACTCCGAGACGATCGTCCAGTAGCGCTCCGCGGCCAGGTCGGTCATCACCCGCATTTTGCCGCTGTTGTATTTCTCCATGAGCTTGCCCATGGCGACGAACTTCTCGACCATCGGCCGGACTTTGCCGGGCTTGCAATACATGATTTCGCGAATCAGCAGCATGTTCCCTCCGTGGTGAGCTGCTCGTAAAGACAACAGTGCGGTTAATATCGATATCCGGGTCAAGATGTCAGTTCGTCGCGATCCTGTCCACGGAGTGGTCAGCGCGGTCGCCGTTCTCAAGTACTCGGCGCCTTCACGCGTAAGGCTGCGGCTATCGCCACACACCACCCGGCGGAATATGGCCAACTGGCCATAACGGGGGGAACGGGAACGGGATCGTGAACGGAAGTGTCGATGAAATCCGGGCGGTGTGAGAGAGCGGTGCCGCATTGACCGCACAGATGTGCCGCTCGGGTTTTATGGCCAACTGGCCATAAACACCACGGTGCGTGTTTGCAATACAGACCGGCTTGTACGGGGCCTTCAGAATGAGAAGTTAGATACGAGGGATAAGGGGATATGGCGATGCCGCTCGTACGCCTGCCGCAATCTCCTGAAATAGAGACACAAACGCCCGCAGCAACATTGCCACGGGCGCTTGCTTTCTGCCACTGCTACTGCTACTGCTACTGCTCCCCGCCACTTCCCCTCCTGGCCCAACGCCCCCCGGTCGTTGAGTGCCAGGAGCCGGAGCTTCCTCACCCCGACTCACCACAGCTTGCGATAAGAGCGATAAGAGCGTTGGTCTAAGCGGCCTTACGCTTTTTTCGTCCCTTGCCGGCCCTGCGCTTAGGCGTCACCGGTGTCGCCGGCTGCTGCTCGGGCGGCGTAACATGCAGCGCCCGCACGATGGTCCGCGCCAGCTGGGCCGCGCACACTCTCGATAGCATCGCTAGTCCTCGCCGCGCTCGCAGCGCTCCTCTTCCCGCTTCAGCTCGCGTCGCGACTTGCGACGCGGGGCCACATACTCTCTGAGATCGGCACGCGCATCACGCACCATATATTCGCGAGCGCTGGCGCGCGCATCCACACGTGCTGCCCGCCTTCTTGCTTCGTCGTCCCGGTTGGATCTCGGCATCAAGATCTCCGTTCAGGTTACGTCCGGTTCAGCCACACTCCGAGTAGCCGCAGCTCAGGCATTTGACACAGCCCTCGCTGTACTGCAGATCGCTCGCGCACTCCGGGCAGGTGCCGATGAACGACTCGCTCGGATTGTACGTGAAGTCCATGGCCGCCTGATGCGCGGCTTCGCTCTGGTTCAGGATGCGCGCGGGCGCGGCCGGCAGCGGATGCTGGGCGACCGGCAGCAGCTCCTGCTGCACACCCAGCTTCTCCTGCTCGTGCCTGGCCAGCGCCTGCGCAATCGCGTCGGGCACACTCAGCACCTTGTTCGGCCCGATGCCGACCGCGCGGTCACAGCTGATGCCGCGCATCTGCTGGATGACTTCGGCGATTGGAATCCCGCTGCGCAACGCCAGCGAGATGAGCCGCCCGATGGCCTCTACGTCGGCCATGGCGGCGCCGCCGGCCTTGCCCAGGGTCGCGAACACCTCGAACGGCTTGCCATGTTCGTCTTCGTTGACTGTGACGTAGAGGTCGCCCAGCGGACTGGGCATCCGGCGAGTCATGCCACGCAACGCTGCGGGACGCTGCCGCTTGTGACGGCGCTGCCGGCTGGCTTCCGCCTCCGCCAGCTGGAGCTTCAGCTCTTCGACAAAGTGCTCGAGACGATGACGCCGCTCGCGCTCATCGGCGATCTGCGCCTGTATATCGGATGCGGATGCGGAAGCGGAGGCGGAGGCGGAGGCGGGAGCGGCGCCGGACACGTTGTAACCGGCTGAAGCGCCCTTCTCGCTGACCTCCTTGGCCGTACTACCCGTCGACAGCACCTGCTGCGGCCGGCTCGCATCGCGATAGACCGTCACACCCTTGCAGTTCAGGTCGTACGCCATGAGATAGATCTCGCGCACGTCCTCTTCCTTCGCCTCACGCGCGAAGTTGCAGGTCTTGCTGATCGCGCTGTCGACGAACTCCTGGAAGGCGGCCTGCGTGCGCACGTGCCAGGCGGGCGTGACATCGTGGGCGGTCACGAAGACGCGCTGCACGTTGGCCGGCACTTCGTCGAAATGGCTATGGCCCTCGGTTGCTATGCGCTCCATCAGCTCTTCGCTGTACCAGCCCTGCTTGCGCGCGATCGCGACGAAGTCCTTGTTCACATCGGGCATCAGCACGCCGGCCTGATTCCTCAGGAACGCGACCGCGAACAGCGGCTCGATGCCGCCGCTGCAATCCGCAAAGATCGAGATGGTGCCGGTGGGCGCGACGGTGGTGACGTTGCAGTTGCGCAGACGCCGCTCCGGCCGAATGCGTGCGCCGCTCGCGTCGCGCGCACAGGTCGCATCCGGGCCCCAGATCGACTGCTCCCACTCCGCGAAGATGCCGCGCGTCTCGGCCAGCTTTTCGCTCGCGCGTTTGCTCTCCTCGTCGATGAACCACATCAGGCGGCGCGCGACCTCGATCGCTTCGTCGCTGTTGTAGGGCACGCCGACCCGGACCAGCAGATCCGCGTAACCCATGAGACCGAGACCGATGCGGCGAATACGCTGCGCCAGATCGGTGATCTCGGACAGCGGATAGTTGTTCGCATCAATTACGTTGTCGAGGAAATGCGTCGACAGGTGAATGGTCTGGCGCAGGCCGTCCCAATCGATCTTCTCGTCCCAGCTGATGGGCGCAGCCATCATGTCCGGCTGCGCGAACAGACCGACATTGACCGAGCCGAGATTGCAGACGTCGTACGGCAGCAGCGGCTGCTCGCCGCACGGATTCGTCGCCTCGTACGAGCCGAGGTACGGCACCGGATTGTAGTGATTGGCCTTGTCGATGAAGAAGACGCCCGGCTCGCCGGTCGCCCACGCACCGTGCACCATGAGATCAAAGATCTCCTGCGCGTTTTCCTGCCCGACCACCTCACCCGTGCGCGGCGAAAGCAGATCGTACGTGCCGCCCGTCTTCACCGCCTCCATGAACGCATCCGTAACGCCCACCGAGATGTTGAAGTTGGTGATCTGCGTGACGTCCAGCTTGCAGGTGACGAACTCGCGGATATCGGGATGATCGACACGCAGGATGCCCATGTTGGCGCCGCGCCGGGTGCCGCCCTGCTTCACGACTTCGGTCGATGCGTCGTACAGGCGCATGAAGGACACCGGGCCGGATGCGACGCCCATCGTCGACTTCACCACGTCATTGGCCGGACGCAGGCGCGAAAAGGCGAAGCCGGTGCCGCCGCCCGACTGATGCACGAGCGCCATCGCGCGCAGCGTGTCGTAGATGCCGTTGCGGCCGTTCGCCAGCGCATCCTCGACCGGCAGCACGAAACACGCGGACAGCTGGCCGAGGGGGCGGCCGGCATTCATCAGCGTGGGCGAATTGGGCTCGAACAGGCGCTGCGTCATCAGCCGGTAAAACTCGCGCGCAAGCTCGTCCACGGCGGCGTCGCTCGCGCCGTACTTCGCGTCTTGATCCGCGATCACGCGCGCGACGCGCCAGAACATCTGCTCCGGCTCTTCCACCGGACGCCCCTTCGCATCCTTCTTCAGGTAGCGGCGCGCGAGCACGATGCGCGCGTTCTCCGACAGATCCGCCGGGAGTAGATCGTCCGGCAGGACATCGTGTGCCGCGGGGGCGCCGTGAAGCTCAGAATTCATCGATCCCTCTCCCAAAACACTTGAAGCTCGAAACCCGAAATTCGCAAAAACAATGGCCGGAAAACGCAGCGTAAGCAGGCTCCTGATAAGGGCCTACGGCATCTTCACCGGATTGTGTATTAAAAGATCCTGGCCCGACAGGGGAAACCGGGCAGCCACAATAGATTGTGGGGAGTCCATAGTACAACCGCTATGGGTTGTGGTCAAGCCTCGAGTTTTCCACTTATGTTGATACCCGGAAAGGCGTTGCGAGATCTCGCTTTTTCGAACTTTTGCACGCGCCGGTGTGGAAAAGCGCGGGACTAGCCCTCCTGCTGCCACGCGATATCCGGCACACCACGCTCGTGATTGGCCAGCCGCGCGGCCGCGAAGAGGAAATCGGATAGCCGGTTCAGGTAGGCCAGGATCTCGGCGCGCATCTCTTCGCCCCTGGCCAGGCTCACGCATGCGCGCTCGGCGTTGCGGCAGACGCAGCGCGCGATGTGCAGGCGCGCCCCGGCCTCGCTGCCGCCCGGCAGCACGAACGCGCGCAACTCGGGCGTGCGCTCCGTGCACGCATCGATCCAGTGCTCCAGCTTCTGTACATCATGTTCGTCGACGAGGCGCGCGAGGCGCTCGCGAAACGCGGTGCCGTGTGGTGTGGCCAGATCGGCGCCGATGTCGAACAGGCGCTGCTGGATCGTCTGCAGCCTGTCGTTCAGATCGGCGCCGCAATCCGCCGCGACCGCCCAGCCGATGAACGCGGACAGCTCATCCACCATGCCGTATGCGACGACGCGCTGATCATCCTTCGGCACGCGATCACTGCCGAACAGGCCGGTTTCGCCGCGATCGCCGCGGCGCGTGTAGATGCGCGGCGCGCTCACGGCTTGCTCGCGACGATCTGCAGGTAGCGCAGCTTGTGCTCGCGGTAGAGCTCAATGGTGTGATCGATGGCCTGCTTCACATGGTCCGCGACTGCGGCGCCATGTTGCGGATCGTGCGCAACCAGCATGGGACGCACCTGCACTTCGAACGTGGGACCGAAATGCTCGGCCATCACGCCGCGGCCGACGCGTGAGAGGTCATCAATTCCTTCGACGACGTACCCGGCGGCCTGCATCGTGCCGAGCAGCTCCTCATCCGTGATCCAGCGCACGGGCTCGGGGTTCCAGTGGAGATTCAGCTGGCGTCGATCTTCTTCCGTGGCTCGATCCGTCAACACCCAATCGTCGAACGCGAGCACTCCGCGGCTGCGCGTAATGCGCATCATTTCACGCAAAGACGCGAAGTGCGCGAAGAGATGATAGAACATGTTGACAGAGAGAACGGCCGCCACCGAGTTCGACCTCACCGAAATTTCCTCTGCACTGCCTTTGATGTAGGATTCGTTTCCCAATTTGCGCGCGGTGCGCATCTGCTCTTCGGAGATGTTGAGGCCGATCGCGCGCGCGCCGAATTCGCGGGTCAGCATTCTGGTCGCGCCGCCGATCCCGCAGCCCACATCCAGCACCAGATCGCCGGGCTGAATGCCGGCATTGCGCAGCAAGCGGCGAACACTCTCCGCCGCGCCGTGCTGCCAGCGACCGCTGTTTCGCCAGATCTCAGGGTCGTCCACCATGGGCGGGTGCAGCTGATCGCCGGCGAGCAGGCCGATCACGCCGGTGCCGCGCAGCAGCTCGTCATCGACGTAATTGGCGCGATCGTAGTACTCAGCGGTTTTCATGATAACGAGCCATGATCTCCTCGAGCTGTGCTTCCGGCAAGGCGGGCATCTTCAGATCGTTGATGCCGATCATGTCCTGGGCGGCGAGCAGCGCGTTGATGATGGCTTCCTCGGTGGCCTGGATGGTGGCTTCGAAGAGCGGGCTGATGCGGTCGTTGGGCAGCATTTCCGCGCTCGCGACCTGCGCGCGCTGCGCGACGGCCGCACGGTTCGCGGTGGAGAAGGCCACGAAGATGTCGCCGCTGCCGTTGCTCGCGATGCCGCCGAGCCGGCCGATGCCGAGCGCAGCGCGCTTGACCAGCCGCTCCAGCTGGTGCGGCAGCAGCGGCGCATCGGTCGCGACCACGATGATGATGGAGCCCACAGCCTCGCGCACGGGCGGCGCGTCGTCGGACGGCGGCGCGCACAACGGCGTGCGGCCACGCACCGAATCCGGCGCGGACGTCGTCGTATAACAGACCGGTGCATTCACCAGCTCGCCGACCGGAACACCCGCAATGCGGAGGTGGCGACGCGAGCCGTAATTGCATTGCACGAGCACGCCGACTGTGTATTGCGACACGACGCGCGACGCGCTGCCGATGCCGCCCTTGAAGCCGTTGCAGATCATGCCGGTACCGCCGCCGACACTGCCCTGCGACACAGGACCGCCGCGCGCGCTGTCGAGCGCGGCAAACACGTGCTCGCGCCGGACGTGAAAACCGTTGATGTCGTTGAGCGCGCCGTCCCACGTTTCGGCGACCACCGGCAGTGTCCACAGAAAATCGCGACCGTGTGCGAGCAGCCACTCGATCGCCGCATCGCGCGCGACGCCGACGCTGTGCGTGTTCGTGATCAGGATCGGCGTCTCGAGGATGCCGCCTTCGTCGATCCACGCGGTGCCGGTCATCTCACCGTTGCCGTTGAGCGAGAACCAGGCGGCGAAGGCGCTGTCGGGACCGGCTTTCCCGCGTGGCAGAATCGCGGTCACGCCGGTCCGAACCGGCCCGCTGCCGGGTTTCAGAACACCCGATCCCCTGATCAGCGTGGCGTGACCGACTGCCACGCCGCGCACGTCGGTGATCGCGTTGTGCGGGCCGGGCGTACCGGCCAGGGGAATGGCGAGCGCGCGGGCGTTCGGCGTGTCCTGGGCGTGCACGGGGCCGGCGGTCGCCAGCGCCACGATCAACGGGAGGTATCGCATGCCAACAGTATACGCTCTAACTTGCGTTCCATGCGAACGCAACCTCTCTATATGAATGCGGAGGAGTTCCGTCACGCCGGCCGCGCGCTGGTCGACACGATCGCGAATCTCCTCGAGCACATCGACGATCTGCCGGTCGCGCGCAAGCTCGAGCCGCGCGACATCAAGGCACAACTGCCGCAGCAGCTTCCAATTGCGGGCGCCGATGCCATCGACCTGCTCGGCCGGGCCGCGCACATCCTGGTCGAGAACTCGACCTTCACGGCGCATCCGCGCTTCTTCGGTTACATCAACGGCAGCGTCGCGCCGATCGGCATACTCGGCGACATGCTGGCCAGCGCAATCAATCCGAACGTGGGCGGCTGGACGCTGTCACCGGCGGCAACCGAAATCGAGAAGCAGACGATCGCCTGGCTCGCCGAGATGATCGGCTATCATCCGCAGTGCGGCGGTGTGCTGGTCAGCGGCGGCAACATGGCCAACATGGTCGGCTTCCTCGCGGCGCGCACGGCGGCGGGCGGACCTTCAGCGCGCAGCGCCGGTCTTGCTCGCGCCGCGCCCCGGCTGGTGTGTTACGTCTCCGCCGAAACGCACACCTGGGTGCAGAAAGCCGCCGATCTGTTCGGCATCGGGACCGATGCCGTGCGCTGGATCGAGACGGATGCGGATTACAGGCTGGATGTCGAGCAATTGCGACGTCGCATTTCGGACGACGTCGCCAACGGCGAGACGCCATTCCTGGTAGTGGCCACCGCGGGTACAGTCGCGACCGGCGCGATCGATCCGATCACCAGCATTGCGGAAGTTTGCCGCGGCCACCGCATCTGGCTGCATGTGGACGGCGCGTACGGTGCGCCGGCCGCCGTGCTGCCGGACGCGCATCCGGAATTGAAGGCGCTGGCGCTGGCGGACTCGATCGCAATGGATCCGCACAAGTGGCTGCACGCGCCGTTCGAGGCGGGCTGCGCCCTGGTGCGCGAGCCGCAGCGGCTGCTGGATGCGTTCTCGTACCGCCCCTCGTACTACCACTTCGAGGGTGATCCGAGCGATCCGCGCACGAGCTTCTACGAGCTCGGCATCCAGAACACGCGCGGATTCCGCGCGCTCAAAGTCTGGCTGGCGATCCAGCACGCAGGCCTGGCCGGCTATCAGCGGATGATCGCCGATGACATCGCGCTTTCGCGCGCGCTGTTCGGCGCGATGGGTGCGCGTGCCGATTTCGAGGCCGTGACGCAGGCGCTCAGCATCTGCACTTTCCGGTACGTGCCGCCCGAGCTGCGGGCCCGTGCCGGCGATTCAGCGGTCGCGGAATATCTGGATGACCTGAATGCGGCGATCCTGTCGCACCTCCAGGTGGGCGGGGAACTGTTCGTCTCGAACGCGGTTCTGAATGGGCGTTACGTGCTGCGCGCGTGCATCACGAACTGGCGGACCACGCGTGCCGATGTCGAAGCGGTGCCGGACATCGTCGCGGCCATCGGCGAGCGGTTGCACGCGCACATGCGCAAGCAGGTTAGAGCGAAATGATCGACGCGGCCTTAGCAGAGTGCTGAAAAACGGGCCGAGTAGTTTGGGTGAAGGCAGGGCGCTACGGGGACGGCGCTACGGGACTGCGCGTGACCACCACGAAGCGGGTCCAGTTGTCCGTGCGGTCCTGGATGTCGTCGGAGAGGACGTCGAGACCATAGCGCTCCGCCGCGCGTCGTGATGCAATCGCCGCGAGCGTCGAATCTGCAAGGCTGGCAACGTGTTTGGCGGCTCCAGCCGTGTCGTACCAAGTGACCGCCTCGAGCTGCGGGTGGGTCTCGAAGAAGCGGGCGCATTGGCCGAGCGCTGCGGGGTGCGAGAAAACACGCGTGACGGATTCGATAGTCGCGCCGCGGACTCCGAGCAGACAGTGCAGGATCGGAAGCGTGAGCTCGCTCGAGATGCTGAGACGCGGCGCAGCCAGAACGGCAGTGGCAGCCGTAACTGGCCCGATGATCGAGTTCTCGACGGGCAGGATGCCCTGCGTGGCGCCGCCCGCGAGCACGGCGTTGACGACGTCGACAAAGGAGTGTTGCGGGACCAGCAACGCATCACGGCCGCAACAGAGAAGAGCGGCCTCCTCGCTGTACGCTCCCGGCTCGCCCTGAAACGCGACGCGCTTCAAGATTTCCCCGAAGGCGATTCGAGCTGCGCGCGACGTGAAAGCCCGACCAGATGCCAGAAGATGTCGCGCACATCTTC
>JBQTJO010000264.1:0-3604 GCA_052387015.1 Gemmatimonadota bacterium | reverse complement strand
GGTCGAGCGACCGACCACGCCGCCGTCTGCCTTGATCGTGCGAAAGGCGATGCCGCACGCGCGCGGAGCGATCGTCAGCGTGTGCACTGCCCACGGTCCCGCCGCGTACCAGCTGAAGTCGTAAATGACGCCGGGCGCCACCTGCGCCGTGCGCGTCGAATCGGCGGTCGGCAACCGGAGCTCGGACGTGCGTGCGCCGCATGCCTGAAGCAGACCCCCAAAACAGACGAGGGCGGGGAAGATCCCCGCCCTCGAACGTTTGCCGCGAATCATCGGCTTACCACTCGTAACGAAGTCCCAACTGCGCCTGGCGCGCCGCGAACACGCCGGTGAAGTCCCCGAACGTATCGCGCGTGGTTCCGTTCGCGTTCCTCTGGCGGCCATCGAATGCCGAGTAGTTGTCGAAATTGAAGATGTTGAAGGCCTCGGCGCTGAGGCTCACCTTGCGCGAACCGCCCAGCTGGACCTGCTTGGCCAGTCGCAGATCGAACGTCCGGTACAGGTTCTCCCACGAGTTGTCGGGAGTGACCGTACGGTCCGCCTTACCGTTCAGGAAGTCGTTATTGAAATTCAGGTCTCCGTTCGTGTCCTGACCGAGCGTCGCGACATACGGACGCGGCGTCGCCACAATGAACACGCCGGACAGCTTGAAGCCATACGGCAGATCTCCTACGCCGGACAAAACGACGCGGTGCCGCTCGTCGCCCGTCGTGGGCTGCATCACGAAGAACGACTCGTCGTTGTAGCCGCCCAGCCCCTCGAAGCTGGATTGATACCAGCCGAGCGTGTACGCGCCGTTCAGGCGCAGCCCCGGCTTGTTGTACGTGATGTTCGTCGCGATCGCGTCGAACTTCGCTTCGCCGAAATCGTCGTACAGCGTGATATCACCGAAGTTATTGGTCAGCTTGCGGGTAGTCGAGCTGGTGCGGTAGTTCGGCGTGACCTGCACGTACAGGTTCTTCGCGTCCTGATGGATGTAGTCCACGTTGAGCGCGAGTCCCGGCGCCAGCTGCTGTCCCAGGCCGAGTGAGCTCTGGATGTTGTAGGGAACCTGCATGTCCTTCTTCATGAGGTTCAACGAGAGCAGGTTTCTGCCCTGCCCATCGCGCACGCGCTGGCGCAGCACTTCCGGATCCTTGGTGCCCGGGTTCGTGAAGTCGTACACGCGCCAGCCCGCGGCCCGCTTTTCGAAGAACGACATGAACGTCGTGATGCGATCGTACATGATACCCGCGCCGCCGCGAAGGTACGTGCGGCCGTTGCCCTTCACGTCCCATGAGAACGACATGCGTGGCGCGAAGTTGTTCAGGTCGTTCTTGCGGTCGCCATCGACCAGGAAGTTCTGAAGCATCGGGATGTTCTTCAGAATCGGGTCCTTCGCAAACGGTGACTCGAAATCGTTGTTCAGCGTGTTCAGCTCGGCGTCCCAGCGGAGGCCGAGGGTGAGCAGGAAGTCGCGCCTCACCGACCACTGGTCCTGCACGTAGGCGCCCACCGCCCAGCCGCTGCTCTTGGCACGCGCATCTTCGTCGGTGCCGGTCAGAAAGCCCATGCCGATGCTGGCCGTGGCCGGCATCGCGTTGGCGTCGTCCGTGGTGTAGCCGAACGAGCCATCGCGGTTATTCGGCAGCCACGCATCAATATTTACACGCGCAACTTCGCCGCCCGCGGTCAGCACGTGCCGGCCGTCCGCCATCGATTTGGTGAAGCGGTTAACCAGCCGGAAGGTCAGCTCCTTCAGCTCGAGCGGGAAGCCATTCGTGCCAAACCGGATTCCCGGGTACGTTTCGGTTGTGCGACCCGGTTCCATCTGCGCCTCGTTATGCGACCAGGACAGCACGTTCAGCGAAAGCTCGTTGACTGTGTTCGCATCCGGCGTGTAGGTGTCGCGCAGCTGCGCGCTGTGCACCCAGTATGTGGCCGTGATCCCGCCGCTGCGGTCGACGACGCCGCCGAAATTCGTCTCGCTGTCGTAATAGCGGCTTGCATATGTGAAATCGGCAGTATGCAGCGGGTTCACGTTGTGCGTGAGACGCACGACGCCGGTATGGTTGACCGTGGGCGCGGCATGATCCTTCGCGAAGGTCGACCAGACCGTGCTGCGTGGGTTTATGGTCAGCGTGTTGTCCGTGCTCTGACCCTCGTAGCTGACCGAGAGGAACGTGCGGTCCTGCGTGATCGGGCCGCGCAGGTTGAAGCCGGCCTGCCAGCGGCCGTAATCCGCACGCTCATAGTTGGGATCGGCTGCGCGCTGGCGCCGCTGCAAGAGATCATGCGCGTTCATGCCGAGGCTCTGGCGGAAGCCGAAGAAGGAGCCGTGCATCTCGTTCGTGCCGCGCTGCGATTCCGCCGACATGATGAAGGACGAGCCGCGCGTAAACGCGGCGTCGTACGGATTCAAATGTACGCGGAACTCGCGCATGGCTTCCTGCGGCAGCGGCGAGGCGGTCTGCGGAATGCCGACCAGATTGCCGTTGAAGAAACTTTTCCACTCCACGCCGTCGAGATAGAAGTTCCAGAAGCGCAGGTCCGGCAGCGAACCAACCGCCGGTAGTGAGCGGCCGGCGGTCGGGGCGAAGGTCTTAACACCCGGCACGATGGCCGCGAGGTTCATGGTGTTGCGGCTGTTCAGTGGCAGGTTGACGATCTCCGCCGTGACGACCGGCGTGGATACGTCGTTCCGCTGCACTTCGAACACGGCTTCGCGCTGCGCCTCCGCTTCGATCGCCTTCACGGCGACCGCCGCTTCGAACAGCTCGAAATTGAGTGTCGGAGACTGACCCACACTCACCCGGATGTTTCGCGCCTCCTCGCTGTAGCCAATCATGACCGGCGTCACGCGGTAGTTGCCCGGAGCCAGACCGATCAGACTGTACGAGCCGTCCGCTCGCGTCAGCGCGCCGCGCTGCTGGTTCGTTTCGACGTTCAGCACCGTGACCTGTGCGCCCGCGAGCGGCTTGCCGGTGTTGTCGGTGACGCGGCCGTGCAGATTCGCCGTATTCTGTGCGTGCATGAGCGCCGGCAGCGCCAGCATGCCGAGCGCGACGACTACGAGAGAAGCGAGTCGTCGGCTGGGCAACTTCGGAATTGCCATTTGCCTTTCTCCAGCGTTGGAAAGCCGTAAACATGTGAGGGGGCCGGCGGAAATGTATGACAAAGAACCTCGCCCGCTCAAGGGCTGTGTTACAGGCGTTCGAGCGCCGCCAGAAAGTGGTACATGCCGTGAAAGTGGTCGACGTGGTCCGGCGCCGAATTGCCGGCGAAGCCCAACACCGCGAGCCGGCCTTTCCTTATCTCGCTGGTCTGCTGCATGCCGAGCGGACCCCAGGCCAGCACCGGTTTGCGCTTGAGACCCAAGGCAGCCAGCAGGAAATCGCTGGTTTCGGTCGTGCTCGCGAAGGTGCCCGGAAAGATCTCCGAGTGTGTGATCAGAAAGCGCTTCTTGCCGTCGACGGCCGCGCGTGCGAACCGGAGGACTTCGGTCAGCTTCGACGGATCGAGCTTGCCACCGAGCGCCAGCACCTGGCCGGCCGGCTCGTAACTGGTGTGCATGCCATCCAGCAGCAGCACGGCATTGACCGCCGCGAAATGAGCGGAATCGCGG
>JBQTJO010000263.1:0-3168 GCA_052387015.1 Gemmatimonadota bacterium | reverse complement strand
TCCTCGCTCTTATCGCTCTCCTCGCTCTCCTCGCTCTCCTCGCTCTCCTCGCTCTTCTCGCTCTCCTCGCTCTCCTCGCTCTCCTCGCTCTTATCGCTCTCCTCGCTCTCCTCGCTCTCCTCGCTCTCCTCGCTCACCTCGCTCTTATCGCTCTCCTCGCTCTCCTCGCTCTCCTCGCTCTCCTCGCTCTCCTCGCTCTCCTCGCTCTTATCACTTCAATCGCTCGATGTACTTCCGTACTTCAATCGCCATTGCCCGAAACAGCTTCGCCTCGCGCTGATTCAGCGCCGCGCGCCGCGCGGCGACCCGCACCGTCCGCATGATCATCTCCGGCTTGCGCGTCTTGAAGAAATCGATGAGCGCGAGACTCTTCTCCAGGTCGTCGAACAGCGCGTTCAGCTCGGCGGTCGTGGCGGGCGGCGCGGTGCGGCGCGAGCTGGGCAGCGCGGTCTCGGTGCCCTCCGCGGCCATACGCAGCTCGTACGCGACCAGGAGCACGGCCTGCGCGAGATTCAGCGATGGATGCCTGGGATTCGTCGGCACCGTGATGAGGCGGTCGAGCTTGTCGATTTGCTCCGTGGTGAGGCCGGTGTCCTCGCGGCCGAACACGAGCGCGATGGGCTGCTCGTCCGTGGCCGGCAGCCGCAGCAGCTCGTGGGCGGCGTCACGCGGATGCTGCCACACGAATTGCGACGTGCGCCAGCGGGCGGTGGTGCCGGCCGAGTGCAGCACGTCGGCGAGTGCGTCAGCGAGCGTGTCGAAGAACTCGACGCGCTCCAGGTACGGCTCCGAGCCGTGCGCGATGCCGGCAATGCGATACGCATCGAAGAGGGCGGGCCGGACCAGCCGCAGCCGGTACAATCCCAGGTTCATCATCGCGCGCATGGCGCCCGCAATGTTGACGATGTCCTGAGTTTCGTTCAGGACGACGACGAAGCGTTCGGAAACCGGCGACTTCCGCATGGCGCGCAACCTGTCCGGACTGGCGGCCCGGCGTCAAGCGGCTCATAATGGGAAAGCTCCCGCGCTCATGTGATCCCCGATTGGAGTCCCAAATATGGCCCTGGGTTTCGAAGCTACATCCTGGATCTGGCGCAACGGTGAGATGGTCCGGTGGGAAGCTGCGACGATTCATGTGCTGAGCCACGTCGTCCACTACGGCTCATCGGTGTTCGAAGGCATCCGCTGCTACAGGACTCCCGAAGGCCCGGCGATCTTCCGGCTGCGCGAGCACATGCGCCGCTTCGAGGACTCGGCCAAGATCTACCGCATGGATCTCGGCTATTCGCAGGAGGCGCTCGCCGACGCATGCGAGCTGGTCGTGCGCCAGAACAACCTCGAGGAGTGCTACATCCGGCCGATCGCGTTTCGCGGCTACGGCAGCCCGGGTATCAGCCCGTTGAACTGCCCGCTCGAGGTGTGCGTCATGTGCTGGTACTGGGGCGCGTATCTCGGCGAAGATGGCGTGAACAACGGCGTCGATGCCTGCGTCTCGAGCTGGCACCGGATGGCGCCGAACACGTTCCCGTCGTTTGCAAAAGCGGGCGGCAACTACCTGGGCGCGCAGCTCATGAAGATGGAAGCGCTGGCCAACGGCTACGCGGAAGCGATCGCGCTCGGGCCGAACGGCATGCTGAGTGAAGGCAGCGGCCAGAACCTGTTCCTCGTGCGCGATGGCCGCCTGCTGACCGCCGCGCTGGACGGCACGTTCCTGCCCGGCATCACGCGCGACGCGGTGATCACGATCGCGAAGGACGCGGGCATCGACGTGGTGGAAGGGCCGATCGCGCGCGAGCTGATCTACATCGCGGACGAAGCGTTCTTCACCGGCACCGCGGCCGAGATCACGCCCATCCGCAGCGTCGACCGCATCGCGGTCGGCGACGGCACCGTGGGAACGGTTACGAAGATGGTGCAGGAGAAGCTGCTGGGCATCGCGCGCGGCAAGCACGGCGATCCGTATGGCTGGCGTTGGCCAGTGACGGTTGAAGCAGGGATAGCATAGAGCGGATCAGAGCGATGAGAGGGATGAGAGCGATTTGAGCGTGATAATCGCTCCCATCGCTCCCATCGCTCTCATCACTCCCATCGCTCTTATCGCATCATCCGGTCTTGACGTGCTTCGCGTAGCACTCGGGGCAGATGTTATGCGAGAACCGCACATTCGCGTGCTGTGAGATGTAGTTGTCGACGCGCTCCCAGTAGTCCTGCTCGTTGCGGATGCGCTTGCAATAGGAACAGATCGGCAGCAGCCCCTCGAGGCGCCGCACCTGTGCGAGCGCCCTTTCCATTTCCTCGACCCGCTCGCCCAGCTTGCGCTGCAGCTCGATGAAGCGAACGCCGACCTCGACGCGCGCGAGCAGCTCGGCTTCGTCGAATGGCTTGCGCAGGTAGTCGCTCGCGCCTGACTGCAGGCCGGCGACCAGATCCTCCGTCTTGCTCTTGCCGGTCAGCAGGATGAAATAGCGGTTCGCCAGCTTCGGCTCCTTCTGCGCGCGCTGGCAGATCTCGATGCCTTCCATGCCCGGCATGATCCAGTCGAGCACGGCGAGCGGCACATTGCTCTGCTGGAGCTTCTTCCAGGCCTGGTCGCCGTCCGTCGCGGTGAGCACGTCGTAGCCCGCGCGCGCCAGCGTGTCGTTCAGCACGTTGAGCGTGAGCTTGTCATCGTCAGCAATGAGAACCGTCATCGGTTGTGACATTGCGTTATCCCTATTGATCGAGGCGCGTGAAAAGCAGCAGCAGCGTTGCGGAGATGGCGAGCGCCGCGCCCGTGAAGAACGCGACCGCCGGACCAAACTGCTGCCACAATACACCGAATATAACACTCGCGGGAAGCGCTGCCACGCCGATCGCGAAGTGATACGCGCCGAACGCGGCGCCGCGCCGCTCGGCGGGCGCCAGCGCGGCGACCAGCGCCTTCTCCGGCGACTCGGTCAGCCCGTAGAACAAGCCGTACGCCAGGAACAGCGCCCACACCTGCCAGGCCGCGCCCGCCAGCGCGAAGCCGGCATAAATGGCGGCGTAGAAGAGCCACCCGGCGATGATCGCGCGCCGCGGACCCACGCGGTCGGCGAGCATGCCGCCGGGCACGCTCCACACCATCTTGCTCACGTGCAGCGTCGCCCAGAGCAGCGGGATCAGCGCGATGCCAACGCCGAGCTGCTG
>JBQTJO010000262.1:0-7677 GCA_052387015.1 Gemmatimonadota bacterium | reverse complement strand
GGGGGGGGGGGGGGTGGGGGTTTCGGGGCCGGGGGGGGTGGGGGGGTTTTGTTTTTTGGGGGGGGGGTGGGGTGGGTCGGGTGCGTTGTGGGGTTTTTTACATGTTTTTTTTTTAAAAATCGCGTTGGCCCGCCACGAGAACTCCCGTCCCCTCCCCACATCAACGAGACCGCTCGACCGCCCGCTGGACCTTCTCCAGCACCGCCCCGACGCTCACCCGCTGCATGCCGTCCCGGCGATACTCCGTGTTGAGCGGATAGTCCTCGGCCGGATGGCGCGCATAGCCGTCCACCAGCAAATCCCGATACTTCCGGTACGGGCCATAGCGCTTTGGATTCGTATAGCCGTACAGCCCGATGACCGGGCGGTCGAGGGCACGCGCGATGTGCAGCGGCCCGGTGTCCGGGCTGATCACGAGCGAGCTGCCCTCCAGCAGCCAGAGCAGGCGGCGCACGTCGTCGCCCAGCGCGTGGATCGGCTTCACGCGCGCCAGCTCCATGATCCGTTGCGCCGCGGCCTGCTCGATCGGCGCGGGGCCGCCCACCAGCAGACAGCGCAGCCCGAAATCCGTCTCGAGCGCCTCGATGACGCGCGCGTAGCGGTTGGGCGACCAGTTCTTCTCCGGCTTGCTGGTCCCGACCACCAATGCGCAGGTGCGGCCGAGCGGCGCCAAGAACTCGTGCTGCGCCGCGCGCTCCGCTTCGGTCAGCGTCAGCCGCCACTCGATCGGCTCGGGGTCGATGCCGAGATGCTGGATGAACTCGAAGTACTGGTCCTGCACGTGCCCGGTCGGACGCGCCGGAATGCGATGCGTGGTGAACAGCCAGTTCAGGTCGCGCGCGCGGCGGCGATCGAAGCCGAGCTTGATGCCGGCCGGCGCGAGCGCGGTGATCAGACCGGCCTTGAAATACACCTGCAGATTGAGCAGCAGATCGAAACGGCGGCCGCGCAGCACGCGCCGCAGCTCGCGATACGACTCGAGTGCCTGCAGCCCCCGCCGGCGCCTGAACAGGATGAACTCGTCGACATGCTGGTGACCCTTCACGAGCTGGTGCGGCACCGGTTGCATCACCCAACTGATCCGCGTTTGCGGCCAGGCGCGCTTCAGCGCAATCACGACCGGCAGCACGTGCACGGCGTCACCGAGCGCGCTGAGCATGACGATCAGGATTTCGCACGGCGCTGTGCGCAGCATCAGTCGCTCAGACATGAAATGCCGCCTCGAGCGTGCGCCGGTGCGTGTCCGCGATGACACGGCCGGTGCGCGATTGCCATTTCTCGAGCGAGCGCAGAAAGCGCCGCCGCATCGCGTGCACCTGCGCCGGTGAGCGCTGATCCGTCAGCGCACAACCATCGAGATCCAGCACGTAGGCGGCGGTGGGCGTGAGCAGAACGTTCTTGAGATTCAGATCGGGATGCTGAAGCCCATGGCGCATGCAATCCGTGATCAGCGACGCCGCGCGCGCTACATCCTGCGCGCTCACGATGCGCTCCTCGAACAGCAGCTGCGCGAGGTCACGCGCGCGATCGATGAACCCGACGATGATGTCGAAGCGCGCGAATATTCCCGAACGATAGCACGCCGCGGCCACGACCGCCGGCGTCGCGAGCCCGCGCGCGCGCGCCGCCTCGCTCACCCGCAGCTCGTGCAGCGCGCGATTGCCGGCCATCGCCACGTACCGGTCGGCCAGCAGCCGCGCGACCGCGCCGCCCCGCCGGTAGTGACGCACCAGCCACGAATGGCCTTCGGGCCGAATCGCGTAGGCGGTGCCCCGTCCCGCTATCGGCCTGGCACCGGGAAACGCAGCCGCGGCGTCGTATAACGTTTGGTGCTGGTTCAGCAGCGCGCGCACCGCGGCCGCGCTGTCTGCTCGCGCTACGATCTGTGCGGAGCCCTGGCGAAACTGCTCGTAACCCGCGGGTGGCTCGCGTCGCTTCAGCGCTTCCTCGGCGCGTACACGCCGACGCGCAGCGGCGGCTCGATCGTGCGATTGAAATACAGGCGGTTTTCGTTGCCGACCACGACGTTCGACACCTTCTCGCGTGTCTTCGGATAATCCTTCCCCAACTCGCTCTCCACGAGCAGCACATGATTGGCACCAACGCCGCTTTCAATGCCGGCCAGCTGGTCACGCAGATCGTTCAGCATCCGCTCCTCCGCCTCGTGCTGCACGTTGCCCTCCGCCTCGGCGGTCAGCTCGTGACCCGCGATGCGCTCGTATGTCTGCTGGAACTCCTCCCACGGCATGTCCGCCGTGCCGTTCTTCATGAACCCGATTTCGTTCATGGCCTTGGCATCGAAATTCGGATCGACGCTGTGTGCGCTGGTCCCATACTTCCGAAAAATCATCACGCTCCGCCCGGTTTTCCGTTGAAACGCCTAATCTGCCGCGACCCTGTTGACTGGCAAGGCTGGGGCACTAATTTAGGATAACCTAATAATTATCTTTTGGACACCGAAAACTCTATGCGCTCTCGTCGAAACCTGGCCGTCTGGTCGGCGACCCTCGCCGTCGTGGTCCTCGCCTACGGTTGTGCGGACCTGCTGACCGAGGCGCCCGCCGACGGGGACGTCTTCGACGCGCCGCTGCCCGGCCTCACCTCCGCCGAGCTGGCGGCGTTCGCGCGCGGCGACGCCGAGTTCGAGCGCCGTTTCGCGCCGGCGACCGGACTCGGACCGTTGTTCAACAATGCTTCCTGTGCATCCTGCCACAGCGGTGATGGGCGCGGCCGGTTGGAGCATGCGCTGCAGCGCATCGGCACGGCCGCGGACGATCTGCTGCGCGCGGTTGGCGGGCCGCAGATCCAGGACAAGGCGGTGCCCGGCGCGGAGCCGGAAACCGTGCCGCGAGGCATCGCCGTATCACTGCGTTTGCCGCCGCCGGTCTTCGGCGTCGGGCTGATCGAGGCGATTCCGGAAGCGGCCATTCTCGCGCATGCAGATCCGGAGGATCGCAACGGCGATGGCGTTTCCGGGCGTCCGAACTGGGTCAGTGCGGCCGCGTACGTGCCGCATTCGGAGCCGGGAGGCGGCAGCGAGCTTCGCCTCGGTCGTTTCGGGCGCAAGGCGCAGGTCTCGAATCTGGTCGAGCAGACCGTCGAAGCATATCACCAGGACATCGGCATCACCTCCGAGTTCCAGCCGCTCGAGAACCGTCATCCGCATTCGACGGTGCCGGTCGAAGCGATCGATCGTGCCGCGGATCCCGAGATTCCCGCGGCGACCGTGCAGGCGGTCGTGCACTACATTCGCGCGCTGGCGCCGCCCGCGCCGGGTGCCGGCACGCCCGGCATCGAGCAGGGGCGTGCCGCGTTCCAGGCGGTCGGCTGCGCGCACTGTCACGTGCCGGAGCTGCGCACGGGCAGCAGTCCGATTCCCGCGCTCTCGAATCAGCCGGTCACGCTCTACTCCGATCTGCTGTTGCACGACATGGGTGCTGCACTGGCCGACAACCGGCCGGATGGCCAGGCGAGCGGGCGCGAGTGGCGCACGACGCCGTTGTGGGGGTTGCGTTTGATGCGGGAGTTCCTGAACGGCGATGCGTTTCTGCTGCATGATGGCCGGGCGCGCACGGTGGCAGAGGCGATTCTGCTGCATGGCGGTGAAGCGCAGCGCGCGCGGGATGCGTTTGTGGCGCTGCCGCCCGCGCAACGGAGCGCATTGCTCGAATTCGTGGAGTCGCGATGAGTTGCGATCGTCGCGTCTTTCTCGAGCGTTGCGCAGCCGCCGCGCTGGCGCCGCTGCTGGCCGGCTGCGCTTCTCTGACAGCGCGCCCGGTGACACCCGTGAGCGGCAGAATCGAGCTCGCGCCGCAGCATTTCCCGGAGCTCGCGCAACCGGGCGGCTGGTTGAAGCTGTTGCCGAGTGGGAGCGAGGAGCCGGTCTACGTGCTCGTGCTCGACGACGGTGCAATCACCGCGCTTTCGCCGATCTGCACGCACCTCGGCTGCACTGTGGACATCCAGGGGCCGGTCCTGGTCTGTCCGTGCCACGGCTCGACCTACGGCCGGAGCGGCGCGGTGCTGCGCGGTCCGGCCGTACGCAATCTCGCCCGCTATCGCGTGGAGCGGGCGGCCGATGGCGTGATCTCGATCGACCTGCGGAGCCGCTCATGACAAGGGTACTGTTTTTCGCGCTCGCAACTCTCTGCTTGTGCGCCGGCACGCTGCAGGCCCAGGATCCTGACTCGGTGCCGGAACGGCCATTCGTGCGCGGCGGCGTTTACGACAAACCGTTCCAGGGGCGACTGCTCGGGCGCACGGCGATCGGCGGCTATGCCGAGGCGCACGCACGCTGGGAACAGGTCGAAGGGTTGCGCGACGAAGCCGGTTTCGAGGCGAAGCGCTTCAACATCTTCACGGCCACCACCGTAAGTGATTTCGTGCGCATTGGCGCCGAGCTGGAGTTCGAGGATGGCGCGCGCGAGATCAAGCTCGAGTATGCGGCGATCGACGTGCGCATCCATCCGGCGCTCACACTGCGCGGCGGCATGCTGCTCTCGCCGCTCGGCAAGTTCAACCTATCGCACGACAGTCCGCTCAACGAATTCACGGACCGGCCGCTCGTCTCGACGGAGCTGCTGGGCGTCGCGCTCTCGGAAGCGGGCTTCGGCGTACTCGGTCAGTTCGGCTTCGGCCGCACCGGCCGGCTGACCTACGAGCTGTATGCGACGAACGGCTTCCATGACGGACTGATCACCGACTCCGAGGACGGCACGCGCATCCCGTTCGGGCGCGGCAACTTCGAGGACAACAACGGCGTGCCCGCCTTTGTCGGGCGCATCGCATGGAGTCCGCTGGCCGGCTACGAGCTCGGCGTGTCCGGGCATCACGGCGCCTACAACGTCTTCAACGAAGAGGGCACGCCGATCGACGAGCAGCGCGATCTTTCGATAGCGGTGCTCGATCTCGAGGCGAGCGCGCTGGGCGTTCAGCTCAATGGCGAGGCGGCGCTGGCGCGCGTGGACGTGCCGGCGGGGCTGCACGGCATCTACGCCGAGCGGCAGCACGGCTTCTATGTAGAAGGTATCCGGGAATTCGGGCGCGGCTGGATCCGCACGATGCCCGCCTCGACGTTCGCCGCCAAGGCGCGCTACGACTATGTGGATTTCGATACGGAGCTGGCGGGCAGCTCGACCGCGCAAGTGACCATCGGCCTGAATTTCCGCCCGACGCGCGATTCGGCGCTGAAGCTCGACTATGTGCGCGGGCGCGGGCGCGACGAATTCAACAACCGCGCCGAACACGCCTTTCTTCTGGCATCGATCGCAACGTACTTTTAGGAGTGCAATACGACCTGGCAATCATCGGCGGCGGCGTCAACGGCGCGGGCATCGCCCGCGACGCCGCCCTGCGAGGCCTGCGTGTCGCAGTCTTCGAGCGTGAGGATTGGGGCGCCGGCACGACCGGCGGCTCGACGCGCATGGTGCACGGCGGCCTGCGTTATCTGCTCTACGACGTTCCGACCACGCGCATCTCGTCCGAGGACGCCGGCCGCATTCGCCGCATAGCTCCGCACATCACCTGGCGCATTCCCTTTCTCTGGCCGCTGTTTCCGGGGCGACGTTTCTTCCATGAAGCCACGGAAGCGCTGCTGGCCGCCTACGATCCGCACGCGCGCCGCAAGGGCGGGCTGAAGCACGCACGCCTTTCGCGCACCGAGGCGCTCACGCTCGAGCCGGGGTTGGCGCCCGACATTGCCGGTGCCGTCACGCTGGATGAGTGGGGCTGTGATGTCTTCCGGCTCGCCGCGCTCAATGCACTTGATGCGGGCGAAGCAGGAGCGGATCTCTTCGCGCACACCGAAGTCGAAGAGCTGCTCATCCGCGACCGTACCGTGCATGGCGTGCGCGCGCGCGATCTGCTCGCTGCGCGCAGCTTCACGGTCGAAGCGAGCATCGTGGTCAATGCGGGCGGACCGTGGGCCGGCCGAATCGCGGGCATGGCGGGTGTCGAAGTCGCGATGCGTCCGGGCAAGGGCGTGCACGTCACCTTCGAGCGCCGCATCGGCAACTACGGACTGATCCTCGAGGGCATCGACGGACGCGTCATGTTCCTGGTGCCGCATGGCGCCGAGACCATTGTAGGCACGACCGATACCGATTTCTTCGGCGATCCCGGCCGTGTCGATCTCGACATTCACAGCGACGAGGTTGCGTACGTGATCGAAGCCGCGGCGCGCGCCTTGCCACAGGCGCGCAGCTGGCGTCCGCTGCGCGCGTGGGCAGGTGTGCGCAACACGCTTTTCGAGTGGGGCGTCGAATCCGATGACCTGTCGCGCCGCCACGAAATTCTCGATCACGAGGCGCGCGATGGCGTGGCCGGCCTGCTGTCCGTCGCAGGCGGCAAACTGGCCGCCTACCGCATACAATCCGAGGAGGCCGTAGACCTCGCCCTGAAGAAGCTCGGCCTGCCGGCGCGCGCGTCGCAGACTGCCGGGCGCGGTCTGCCGGGTGCGGAAGCGGAGCCCGATTTCGACGCGCTCGCACAGGCGATTGCCTTGCCGCGCTGGGCACTCGAGCGCATCTGGCGACGCGTCGGCTCCCGCATCACGACCGTGTTCGCGGGTGCAACCGCACAGGATCTCGCGCCCGTATGCCGCGCCGAGGCGGTCACACGCGCGGAGATTGCGTACGCCGTAAATACCGAGCGATGCCGAACCTTGGAGGACCTGCGCCGTCACGCGCACATCGGCGCCGGCGGCTGTGATGGCATCGACTGCGCGGTGCCGGCAGCCCAGATTATGGCGGAGCTGCTGCAATGGCCGGTTGAACGCATTGATGCGGAGATCGAGCAGTTTCTCAACGAGCGCTGGATCGGCCGGCGGCCGGTGTTGCGAGGCGCAACCCTGGCGCAGGAAGAAGTCTGGCGCGGCTTTCACCCGGTTGTCCCCGATTGAACATCGTCGACCTTCACAACCACCTGCTCCCTGCCGTCGACGACGGCTCGCAATCTTTCGACGAATCCATCCGCCATTTGCGCGCGTTACGCGCTGATGGTGTCACTCGTCTGGCCGTCAGCCCGCACCTTTTCGGCTGGCTGACACAGGAGCAGAACGGCCTCGACGCACGGCTCGATCGGCTGGAGCAGGTGTTCGCCGAGCTGCAGGCTCATACAGCGGATTACGACGCCGTGCCCGAGCTCCATTTCAGTCAGGAAATTCTCTGTCCCACGCCGGAGATCGCGCGCGCGGTTTTCGAGTCGCCGCGCCCGGGTGTGCGCGGCACGCGCTACGCGCTCGTCGAATTCGGGTTCGACCTGCGCATCGACTGCCGCGCAGTCGTGAACGCGGTGAGCGCGTGCGGTCGCCGCATGATCGTGAGTCACCCCGAGCGCTACCGTCGTGACGGCGAGCCGGTGTCGGTCGATGAGATCGCATCGTGGAAGCTGGCGGGCGCCGTACTGCAGGTGAACGGCGGCAGTCTGCTCGGCGATTACGGCGACGCCATCCGGCGAACCGCGTGGCATCTGCTGCACGCCGGCCTGGCCGACATCATTTCGACCGACCATCACGCCGATCATCGCCCGGTGTCGCCGAAGCGGGTGGCCGATGCCATTGTCGCGCGCGGCGGACGCGAGCAGGCCCGGCTGCTGATGGCGGAAAACACCGGGAGGGTACTGGACGACGTCGACCTGAGCAGTGTCCCGGCCTGGCCGGACCGCACGGCCGCCTGAATC
>JBQTJO010000261.1:0-4253 GCA_052387015.1 Gemmatimonadota bacterium | reverse complement strand
TCCCGTAGCGCAGTCCCGTAGCGCAGTCCCGTAGCGCAGTTTAGTGTAGAGCGGCTTGTCCATCAGCCCTTCAACCGAAGGAGCCGCTTGCATGCCGCATACGCTGGTCGGATTGCCGGCGCGTCATTTTCTGGAGACGCGCCGCCGGGACGCGTGGTGGGTCGCGCCGCTGACGGTGCTCCTGGTGCTCAGCGCGTTCATTGTGTATTCGACGTGGGCCGCGTTCCAGGGTGCATACTACGAATTCGGGCCGTATCTCTCGCCGTTCTATTCGCCGCTCATCTTTGGTGAATCCGAGCACGCATGGTTTCGGGGCACGCCGCAGTGGCTGCCGATCTCGCCGGCGTTTCTGATTCTGTGGGCGCCCGGCGGGTTTCGTCTGACCTGCTACTATTATCGGGGCGCCTACTACAAGGCGTTCTGGGCGGATCCGCCGTCCTGCACGGTAGGCGAGCCGCGCAAGAGCTATCTGGGCGAGCGCAGCTTTCCGCTCATTCTGCAGAACGTGCATCGCTACTTTCTCTATCTCGCCCTGCTGTTCCTGGTTTTTCTCGCGCACGATGTGTGGAAGGCGCTGTGGTTCACGAATGCGACGACGGGCGCCAGAGAGTTCGGCGTCGGCGTCGGCACGCTCGTGCTCGCGCTCAATGTGGGGCTGCTCGCCAGTTACACGCTCGGCTGCCATTCGCTGCGCCACCTGATCGGCGGCCGGCTGGCGCAGCTCTCGAAGCAGCCGCTCCAGCAGCGCAGCTACGTGTGCGTGAGCGCGCTCAATCGCCGGCACATGCTGTTCGCCTGGCTCAGCCTGTTCGGTGTAGCCTTCGCGGACCTGTACATCCGCATGTGCGCGCTGGGCATCTGGCACGACGTGCGGCTGATCTGATATGACCTCTCCTCAAGCGCATCAATACGACGTTCTGGTCATTGGCGCCGGTGGCGCCGGCCTGCGCGCGGCCATTGCCGCCGCCGCCAGCGGCGTGTCGGTCGGCCTGATCTGCAAGTCGCTGCTCGGCAAGGCGCACACGGTCATGGCCGAGGGCGGCATTGCGGCGGCGCTCGCGAACGTGGACGAGCGCGACAGCTGGCGCGTGCACTTCGCCGACACCATGCGCGGCGGCCAGTATCTCAACCATCCGCGCATGGCCGAGTTGCACGCACGCGAAGCGCCCGAGCGCGTGAAGGAGCTGGAAGCGTGGGGTGCGCTGTTCGATCGCACGGGCGATGGCCGCATCCTCCAGCGCAATTTCGGCGGGCATGCGTACCCGCGGCTCGCGCATGTCGGCGACCGCACCGGCCTCGAGATGATCCGCACGCTGCAGGACTACGGCATCCATCGCGGCATCGACGTCTTCATGGAGACGACCGTCGTGTCGCTGCTGCTCGATGACGGCCGGGTCTCGGGCGTGTTCGGCTACGAGCGGGAGCGCGGCAAGTTCGTGTTGTTCAAGGCGGGCGCGGTCGTGCTCGCGACCGGCGGCATCGGCCGGGCCTTCCGCATCACGAGCAACAGCTGGGAATACACCGGCGACGGCCACTCGCTCTCGTACCATGCGGGCGCGGAGCTCATGGACATGGAGTTCGTGCAGTTCCACCCGACCGGTATGATCTGGCCGCCCAGCGTGCGCGGCATCCTGGTGACCGAAGGCGTGCGAGGTGAAGGCGGCGTGCTGCGCAACAAGGAAGGCCGTCGTTTCATGTTAGACGACAACCCCGAGAACTACCGGGCGCAGAACGCCGAATCCGAGGAGGAATGCAGGCGCTACACGCAGGGCGACAAGAACGCTCGCCGGCCGCCCGAGCTGCTCACACGCGATCACGTGGCGCGCTGCATCATGCGCGAAGTCCGGGAGGGGCGCGGCAGCCCGCATGGCGGCGTATTTCTCGACATCTCGTGGATCGGGCAGCGGCTGCCGAACGCGGAGGAGCACATCAAGCGCAAGCTGCCCAGCATGTATCATCAGTTCAAGCAGCTCGCGGACATCGACATCACGAAGGAGCCGATGGAGATCGGTCCGACCACGCACTACGCCATGGGCGGTGTGCGCGTCGATGCCGAAACGCAGATGTCGAGCGTGGCGGGCCTGTTCGCGGCGGGCGAATGCGCGGCGGGTCTGCACGGCGCCAATCGGCTGGGTGGCAATTCGCTGTCCGATCTGCTCGTGTTCGGCAAACGCGCGGGCGATGCGGCCGCAGCCTTCGCGCGGCAACACGGCTTGGGCCGCATCGATCCCGACCAGGTCGAACGTTCGGCGCGCCACGCGGTCGAGCCGTTCGAGCGCGCGGGCGGCGAGAATGCGTACCAGATCCAGCACGATCTGCAGTATATGATGCAGGACCTGGTCGGCATCGTGCGGCGCGAGCAGGAGATGCTGGAGGCGCTGGAGCGCCTGACCGCACTGAAGCAGCGTGCGGCCAAGACGTTCGTGAGCGGTAACCGCGAGTACAATCCCGGGTGGCACACCGCGCTCGATCTCGAGCATTTGTTGACGGTCTCGGAAGCGGTCACCCGGTCGGCGATCGAGCGCAAGGAGAGCCGCGGCGCACATTTCCGCGAGGATTTCCCGAACAAGAGTGCCGAGGCCGGCGTCTACAACCTGGTCGTGAAGAAGAACGAAGACGGCACCATGGCGGTACGGCACGAGCCGTTGCCGCCCCTGCCGCCGGAGCTGAAGGCCATCATCGACGAGATCAAATAGGAGAGCGCATGGCGCGTGCGACGTTCCGGATCTGGCGAGGCGATCAGTCGGGCGGTGAATTCCGCGACTACGAGAGCGATTTCGAGGCCGGCATGGTCGTGCTCGACGTCGTGCACGACATCCAGGCGCAGCAGGCCACGGATCTCGCCGTACGCTGGAACTGCAAGGCAGGCAAGTGCGGCTCCTGTTCGGCGGAAGTGAACGGCCGGCCGCGCCTGATGTGCATGACCCGCATGAGCGAGCTGGATACCAGCGGACCGATCACGATCGAGCCGATGCAGGCGTTTCCGCTCATCCGCGACCTGGTTACGGATGTCTCCTGGAATTACGAAGTGAAGAAGCGCATCCGGCCGTTCGAACCGCGTCCGCCGGATGCGGCGGACGGGACGTGGCGCATGGCGCAGGCCGACGTCGACCGCGTGATGGAATTCCGCAAATGCATCGAGTGCTTTCTCTGTCAGGACGTCTGCCACGTTCTGCGCGACCATCACATGCACGACCGCTTCATCGGGCCGCGTTACCTGGTGCAGATCGCCGCGCTCGAGATGCATCCACTCGATGAAGGGGATCGTCTGCGCGAGCTGCGCGAGGAGCAGGGTATCGGCTACTGCAATATCACGAAATGCTGCACGAAAGTGTGCCCGGAAAACATCACGATCACCGATAACGCGATCATACCGCTGAAGGAGCGCGTCGTCGACGACGCGTACGATCCGCTCGCGAAACTGGTGCGTCTGGTGCGGCGATCATGAGATCATGGGAGCATGAGATATGGCTGATTTCGAGCTGAAGAAGCTGCACAAGGACGCGGTGCCGGCGGCGTTGCAGAAGGCGCAGCACTATCGGCTGCTCAACGAGCCGCGCCAGGCCGAGAGCATCTGCCGTGACATCCTCGATGTGGAGCCGGCGCACAAACAGGCGATGATCACGCTCGCGCTCGCGCTGACCGACCAGTTCGGCAGTGAGACCACGCGGCTCGCGAGCGAGGCCATGCGGCTGCTCGAGCAGGTGCCGGATGACTACGAGCGCATGTACTACTCCGGACTGGTGTGCGAGCGGCGCGCGACGTCGTACCTGGAGAGTCTGGCTCCCGGCACGAGCGGGTGGGCTTACGATTGGTACCGGCAGGCGATGGAGTGGTACGAAAAGGCGGAGGCCATCCGGCCGGCCGGCAATGATGACGCGCTGCTGCGCTGGAACACCTGCGCGCGCATCATCATGCAGAACCAGCTCGAGCCGGCGACCGAGCCGGCCTACGAGCCCGCGCTCGAGTAGCTCCGCTAGTCGTTGTCGCTGACTCGTTTCACGAGCTGCGCCTCCTCGCGCAGCGCCGTCGCGAGATATCTCGGCCAGCCGTCCGACAGATAGGGACGCCGGCGAATCGCGGCCAGCGCGCGCTCCGGCTCGCCCACCGCGAGGTGCAGCCGCGCGAGCGCAATAGGTCCGAAGACCGCCACGTCTCCCGCAGCCGGCGTCGCAAGCAGCAGGGAATCGAGCTGCTGCAGCTTCGCGCGCGCATCCGGCTTCCGTTTCACCACTGCCAACCCGGCTTCCATG
>JBQTJO010000260.1:0-5300 GCA_052387015.1 Gemmatimonadota bacterium | reverse complement strand
ATTCGCCGAATTCAGATCCGGAAACACCAGCACGTTGGCTCGCTCCTGCAACGTGCTGAAGGGATACGTATTGCGCAGCACTTCCGGCAGCACCGCCGTGTCCGCCTGCATCTCGCCATCCACGATCAGCTCCGGCTCCTGCGCCTTTACCAGCTGCACCGCCTCGCGCACCCTGTCGCTCTGCGGACTGCGCGCCGAGCCGAAGTTCGAGAACGACAGCAGCGCGATGTGCGGCTCGATGCCGACTCGACGCACGAACTGAGCGGCCAGCAGCGCGATCTCCGCGAGCGTCGCCGCCTCGGGATCGATGTTGACGGTCGTGTCGGCGAAGAACATGACGTCCTGCTCGAGGATCATCATGTACAATCCGGCAACGTGCTTGACGCCGGACGCCGTGCCGATCGTCTCCAGCGCGGGGCGAATGGTTTCCGGATATGCGACCTCCTGCCCCGCGATCAGACCGTCGGCATCGCCTTCCCGCACCATCATGCAGCCGAAGTAGGTGGCCGAGCGCACCGTATCGCGCGCGGTCTCCAGTGTCATGCCACGCCGCTGTCGCATCTCGAACAGCTTGCGCGCGTAGCGCTCTCTGCGCGGCTCGTCCGCCCAGTGCTCCACGATCTCCACACCCGCGAGATTCAGGTGCAGCGCGCTCGCGCACTCACGAATCCGGACCGCCCGACCCAGCAGCACCGGCCGCGCGATGCCCTCTTCCGCGCTCGCGACCGCCGCTCTCAGCACGGCCGCATTCTCGCCTTCCGGGAACACGATGCGCTGCGGGTCGAGCTGTGCGCGCAGAATGTAGTCGCGCATCACCTCGCGTCGCCGCCCGAGACGCGCTTCCAGGCGGTTGCGATACTCTGCCGCATCGATGCGGATGCGCGCGACGCCCGTTTCCATGGCCGCGCTCGCGACCGCCGGCGCGACCCACAGCAGCACGCGCGGATCGAACGGCTTCGGGATCAGGTAATCGCTGCCGAACCGGAACGTCGTCTCGCCATACGCGTGCGCCACCGCTTCCGGCACGTCCTGCTTCGCGAGCTCCGCCAGCGCGCGCGTCGCCGCCATCTTCATCTCTTCATTGATCGCGCGCGCGCGCACATCCAGCGCGCCCCTGAAGATGAACGGAAACCCGAGCACGTTGTTCACCTGGTTCGGGTAGTCCGAACGGCCGGTTGCCATGATCGCGTCGCTGCGCACCGCCGCCACTTCCTCCGGCGTGATCTCGGGGTCGGGATTGGCCAGCGCGAAAATGATCGGACGCGCCGCCATGCGCGCGACCATGGCGCCGGTGATCGCGCCGGCCACCGACAGCCCCACGAACACGTCTGCGTCAGCGAGCGCATCCGCGATGGTCCGCTTCGCGGACTTCTGCGCGAAACGCGCCTTGTACGGATCCAGATCTTCGCGTCCCTGATGGATCACGCCCTGGCGATCGCACATGTAGATGTGCTCGCGCCGCACCCCCAGCCGCACGTAGTGCTCCGCGGTCGCGATCGCGGCCGCGCCCGCGCCGCTGAAGACGACGATGACATGCGCGATATCCCGGCCGCTGACCTCCAGCGCGTTCAGGAGCGCGGCGCCGCTGATGATCGCCGTGCCATGCTGATCGTCATGAAACACCGGAATCTCGAGCCGCTGCTTCAGCTGCTCCTCGATGTAGAAGCAATCGGGCGCGGCTATGTCCTCCAGATTGATGCCGCCGACCGTCGGCTCCAGCAGCTCGCAGAAGCGGATGATCTCATGCGCGTTGGTGCTCGCGACTTCGATGTCGAACACGTCGATGTCGGCGAACTTCTTGAACAGGACGCCCTTGCCCTCCATCACCGGCTTGGCGCCGAGCGGCCCCAGATCGCCCAGCCCGAGCACCGCCGTGCCGTTCGTGACCACCGCCACCAGGTTGCCGCGCGCCGTATACCGGAAAACCTCGTCCGGCGATCTCGCGATCTCGCGGCACGGCTCCGCCACGCCCGGCGTATAGGCCAGCGAGAGGTCGCGTTGCGTACCGACCGGCTTGGTCGCCACCACCGCGATCTTGCCTGGCCGCCCTCGCTCGTGATACTCGAGCGCTTCTGCACGTCTGTCTGCCATGGTCCGGGAACGCTCGCATACGCAGGCGGGCTGGACAAGTGTTGAGCCCACAGAGAAAGGCGGCACCGGACTTCGGCACCGGACCCCGGCACCCGAACCCGCGGTTAAGTGCCGGTGTTAGGTGCCGCCGTATTGTGCCGCTTTCCGCGACGTTGCCACTATTTGGTGCATCACCAGCCCGACAGCACCCGCAGACCCCAGCTTCGGTGCAGCGCCCACCCCCCGAACCCCTTGCGCGCACAAAATCGGTGCACTAGACTCCACCTCGATTCCTTACCCTCAGGATGAAGTTCCGAATGGCGATCCTCGCCCTCACAGGCTCGCCAGCTTCTCTCGGGTCCCTCACCGCCGCGTTCGGTCCCGAGGAGTTCTGCATCGAGTCGCGCGCCACGCAGGGCGTCGTGCGTGCCCAGGCAGACAGCTGGTCCGTGGTTCTGGTCGATGCCGACTTCGCAGGTGACACCGCTTTCGAGCTGATCGAGCGCCTGTCCGCCGCCGGTCAGCCGGTGGCGCTGATGGCGCGCGCGCCGTCGCTGCGCATGACGCTCGAAGCCATGGATCGCGGCGCGCGCGACGTGCTGCCGTATCCGCCCGAGGCCGGCACGCTGCGCGAGCTGGGGGTGCGCTGTCAACTGGTGGTCGCGCGCGGCGCGCCGGCGGCCGCGCGCGTCGACAACACGGATACGATTGTGGGCGAAAGCCCGCGCATGCTGGACGCGTTCAAGACCATCGCGCGGGTCGCGAAGAGCGCGGCCACCGTGCTGGTGCGGGGCGAAAGCGGCACCGGCAAGGAGCTGGTTGCGCGCATGATCCACGAGCGCAGCGCACGCGCGAAGGGGCCGTTTATTGCGGTGAACTGCGCGGCGATTCCGGAGAACCTGCTCGAGTCCGAGCTGTTCGGCCACGAGAAGGGCGCCTTCACGGGTGCGATCGGCAGGCGGATCGGCCGCTTCGAGCGCGCCTCGGGCGGCACGCTGTTCCTGGACGAAATCGGCGACATGAGCCTGTCGCTGCAGGCGAAGATTCTGCGCGTGCTGCAGGAGCGCGAGGTGGAGCGCGTCGGCAGCAGCGCGCCGCTGCCGGTGGATGTGCGGCTGGTCGCGGCCACGCACCGCGACCTGGAAAAGGACGTGCGCGCCGGGCGCTTCCGCGAGGATCTCTACTATCGGCTGGCGGTCGTGACGGTGCAGCTGCCGGCATTGCGTGACCGCGGCAACGATCTCGGCGCACTGGCCGAACACTACCTGGTCGGTTACGCGCGCGAGTACAGCCGTCCGGTTCAGATGATCGCGCCCGAGACTATGGCGATTCTGCGGGCGTACTCATGGCCGGGCAACGTGAGGCAGCTCAGAAACGTGATCGAAAGCGCGGTGCTGCTGGCCGATGGCGAGTCCCTGCTGCCGTACCATCTGCCGCCCGACGTGCTTTCGCCGGCGGTGCCGCTCGAGAGCTTCGAGACGGGCGCGGCCCTCATTACGCTGAGCGAGCTGGAACGCCGCCATATCCGGAAGGTGATGGCCGCGAGCGGCGGCCAGATGAATCTGGCGGCCGAGATCCTGGGCATTCACCGCAACACTCTGCGGCGGAAGCTCGTCGAATACGGGGAATTACCTGAAGTTTGAGCATCGCGTTTGTACTTGCCGCAAGCGCACATTCCACACGGAGAGCGCCATGAACCGATTGATCCGTGCTGCTGCTTTCATGCTGGCTTCCCTCAGCATTGCATGCAGCGATGAGCCGGCCATGCCCCAGGTCGGTCCCGCATTCACGACCGCGGGCGGCGGCGACCTGAGCCAGGTCGCCCGCTACGCAGCCGGCGCGCCTGACCTTGCCGTGCACAGCGTGACCGCCGCGATCGGTCCGGCCGGCGGCTCGCTCCGCCTGCTCGATTTCGAGGTGATCGTGCCGGCCAACGCGGTCTCGACCCTGACCACGTTTACCATCAGCCTGCCGCTCGATCCGCTGAACGCAGAGTACGCGTATGCCGAGTTCGGGCCGCACGGCGCGAAGTTCTCCACGCCGCTCACGATCAAGCTCCCGCTGAAGGGAACCACCGCGGAAGGCGCGCAGAATCCACACGTGATCTGGAACCACGGCGGGGAGTGGGTGCAATTCGAGACGACCGTTACTGCCGACGGCCGGATTCAGACGCAGACGAATCACTTCTCGGAATATGGTACGGAAGAAAACGGTCGCGGCATCACTCTCGCGGGCAAGCCCCTCCGCTGACTTGGGCGTAACCCTCGACCGCCTGCTCGGCGCACTGCCCGAGCAGAACGATCTTGCGCCCATGCGCCGGGCGCTGTTGCGCGCATCCGTGCCGGATGCGGCGCGGGCCTGGGCGCGCTCGAGCGCGTACGCGACGGTCGACAAGCGCGTCATCACACCGGACGCGCTGACCGCCGCCGCCGCGGACGCGCGCGCGGCCGCGCACGCGCGCATTGATGCGCTTTACGATGCGATCGCGGCAGTGCTGGAGTTTGCGGCGCGCGCAGATGATGTCGCAGCCGCCCGTCGCCTGATCGCGATCGGCGAGACGGCCGAAGCGGAGGAAGACCACCGCACCGCGTGCGCCTACTACGAGGTGGCGGCCCGCTTCACCGAGACACTTGCCGATCGCCGGGTCCGCATCCTTGCGCTGCGCCGGCTCGCGCGCGCGCACGCGGCGCGGGGTGAGGTCGAGCGCGCCACCGAGCTGTTCCGCGCGAGTCTCGAGCAGGCGGTGAGCGCACAGGACAGCGAAGCGCGTGTATATGTGCTGCTCGGGCTGGGCAACATCACGGGATTCCAGGGGCGCTGGCAGCAAGCGATCGAGCAGTACGAGGCGGCCCGCGCGCTGTGCGGCACCGACTTTCCGCGCCTGCGCGGCCAGATCACGATCAATCTCGCGGTCATGCATCGCGAGCGGGGCGATCTGGCGGAATCATCCGCCCAGCTCGCGGCCGCGGCCACGCTCTGGGATGACATGACGCACGCCGACCATTCCGTCTGGTACAACAGTCGCGGACTGCTGGCGCTGGAGCGCGGCGAGATCGCCGCGGCGGAGATGATCTTCCGGCAGGCACTCGAGACCGCCGGCACGGATTTCGACCGGGCCATGGTCCTGGACAATCTGGCGGAGCTGTTCATCAGGCAGGGCAATCTGGCGGATGCGGAGGCCTACGCACGCGGCGCCGAGGAGCTCGCGCTGCGCGCCGCGTCGCCGCGGG
>JBQTJO010000259.1:0-9192 GCA_052387015.1 Gemmatimonadota bacterium | reverse complement strand
CATTCCCAGACCACGCCCGCGACACACGCGCCCCCGCGCCGTTACGGGCGCGCTGAAAAATTCTATGCCAAAGCGACGTTGCGCTCGTCATTGGCCTAGTCTCGCGGCGAATCTGGCTAGACGTCGGGAAAATTCGGTCGAGAACGAACGGTACCGTGCGTGCGCGGCCGCCCGTGTCCATAGACCTCGACGCAGCACGCACGGTAGTAGTCCAGCGGGTGCGTGCTCTCGGCTACAAGCCCACCATTCTCGGCGAGCATACGTCGTCCGGCGCTATATGCATCACGTTCAGCACGCCAGAGACAGTGGTGGAAGAGCGTGTTGTGCATCGACCTTTCTGAGGACGCTTTCAATCTGGAGCGGGGCATTGGCCGATCGAGCGGATGCTCACCACGGCCATTGCCTAGCAGTATTTCCGCGTGCGGCACTGTAATGACAGCGCGCATCTATTATCACGCAATAAATGACGTGAAAACAACGTATGCACCGGCGTGACGGTCAAATCGTCTTCTTCGCGACCGACCTGAGCAACTTTCTCGCCTGCCCGCAGCTCACGCTGCTCAACCAGCGCGCGGCGCTCGGCCCCGGCCCGAAGCCGCCAAAGTTCGATGATCCGGGTCTCGACGCACTGCGCGAGCGCGGCAAACAGCACGAGCAGCAGTACCTGGCCGGACTGCGCGAACGTGGATTGAAGGTCATCGAGATACCGAAGGCGCCGGAAGGGCTGTCGCGCGCGGAGCGATCGGCGGCGGTGACGTCGCAAACCGTGGAAGCGATGAAGGCTGGCGCGGAGGTCATCTATCAAGGCGGCCTCTTCGATGGCATGTGGGCCGGCTATCCGGATTCCTGGAGCGCGCGGACCGGCCGAGCGCACTCGGCGGTTGGTCGTACGACGTGGTCGATACCAAGCTCGCGCGCGCGGCAAAGGGCGGCGCACTGCTGCAAGTGCTGCTCTACGCGGACCTGGTCGCGCAGGTGCAGGGCACGCCGCCCGAGTACGTGCGGCTCGCGCTGGCCGGGCCGGATGCGAGAATCGAATCGTTCCGGGTCGCAGAGACCGCGGCGTATTTCCGGTCAGTGAAACGTCGGTTTCTTGAGTTCGTGCAGGCACAGCACGGGCTGAAGCCTGCGCCGGATCCGGTCGAACACTGCGCCATCTGCGACTGGGGGCCGGTCTGCAAACAGGAGCGCCGCGAGGCCGATCACCTGTCGCAGGTTGCGGGCATCACGAGTGGGCAGCGTCGCGCCCTTGTCGAACGCGACATCACGACGCTCGAAGCCTTCGCGGAAATGCCACTGCCGATCACGCCGAAGCTGGAGAGCGTGTCGGCGGCGTCGCTCGAGCGCATGCACGCGCAGGCACTCATTCAGTTGCAAGGACGGCGCGCCGGCGCGCACAAGTACGAGCTGCTCCAGCCGGTCGTGCCGGAGCAGGGGCTCGCGGCATTGCCGGAGCCGAGCGCCGGCGACCTGTTTTTCGATCTGGAAGGAGATCCTTTCGCGCATGTCGAAGGGCTCGAGTACCTGTTCGGCTACGTCGATCGCAACGGCGCGTATCACGCGACTTGGGCACTGAACCCCGACGACGAGAAGCGTGCCTTCGAGGAGTTCGTCGACTTCGTGATGGCGCGGCTCGAGCAGCATCCCGACCTGCACATCTACCACTTCAACCACTACGAGACGACCGCACTCAAGCGGCTCATGAGCCGCCACGGCACGCGCGAGGACGAGATCGATCGGCTGCTGCGCGGCCGCGTGTTCGTCGATCTGTTCCGTGTGGTGCGGCAGGGGCTGCGCGCGTCGGTCGAGAGCTACTCGATCAAGAAGCTCGAGCCGTTGTACGGCTATACGCGCGACGTCGACCTGCGCGTTGCCGGAACGGACAAGGCCAATTTCGAGGCATGGCTGGAAATCGGCGGCAATAACGACGAGACCGGCGGGCTGCGTGCCTCGATCGAAGGCTACAATCGCGACGACTGTGTTTCGACGTTGCAGCTGCGGGATTGGCTGGAAGAGGGACGCCGCGAGCTGGCCTCGCTCGTTGGTGAGGAAGTTCCGCGCCCCGCAGCGGCCGATCCCGCGCCGGATGAGGAGCAGCAGCAGCGGCAGGCGGAGGTCGACGCGGTAATGTCGGAGCTGATGGCGAACATCTCGGCCGATGCCGCCGCACGCACGCCCGACGAGCATGCACGCTGGCTGCTCGCACAACTGCTCGAATTCCACCGTCGCGAGAAGAAGCCGTACTGGTGGAGCTACTACCATCGGCTGACACTGAGCGAGGGCCCATGCTCCCATGGTCCCATGCTCCCATGCTCCTGGGGCAGGGCATCAAGGGGTACTATCGCCAGCCCAGCCTCCACGCCGGCTGCTGCAGGAGTGTGATGTGCACACCCTGCTGCGGCTGCCGACCGGCGTCTTCTACGCGCAGGGTGTGAAAGCAAACGTGCTGTTCTTCGATCGGAAGCCTGGCGCGGAGAGGCCGTGGACGAAGCAGCTATGGATCTACGACCTGCGCACGAATAAGGAGTTCACGCTCAAGCATCAGCGCATGACGCGCGGGGATCTCGATGAGTTCGTCGCCCGCTACAATCCGGAAAATCGCAACCAGCGCACCTCGACGTGGGACGAGCAGGATAAGCCGGAAGGACGCTGGCGCGTGTTTGGCTATGATGAGATCGTTACACGTGACAAGTGTAGCCTCGACATCTTCTGGCTCACGGATCACTCGCTCGAGGATTCGGCGAACCTGCCGAATCCGGACGTGCTTGCCGCGGAGATTGCCGAAGATCTAAGGGCAGCACTTGAGCAGATCGAAAGCGTGCTCGCGGACCTCCAGCAGAGGAGGTCGGTGCTGGCGGAAGGTGAACTCGGACTCGTGCAATGAACGCGTACCTCGGCGTGACGGATCGCGACTGGTTCGATTTCCTTTCGTCTCAAGAAGGAGTCGACGAGGTCAATTTCTGGCAGCCGAACGCATGGGGCGGCGCGTTTCGAGTCTTGCGGCGTGGCGGACCGTTCCTCTTCAAGCTCAGGGCTCCGATCAATGCGATTGTGGGCGGCGGGTTCTTCGAATACTACGTCGACCTGCCGCTGAGCCTCGCCTGGGATTCGTTTGGTATAAAGAACGGTGCGGCATCGTTGCAGTCCGTGCGCGAGCGGCTCGTCCGGCTCCGACGAGAGCCTACGCCGTGGTACGAGGACTTCACGATCGGCTGCATCATCCTGGTTGAGCCGTTCTTCTGGCCCGAAGAACTATGGATTCCGCAGCCGCAAAGTTTTAAGGCAAATATTGTCCGCGGCCGCAAATATGATCTTTCAACGGCCGAGGGCGCCGGCCTGTGGCGCCAGGTCGCTGAACGGTTGGCGTTGCTCAAGGCATCTTCCGGCGAGGAGCTCATGATTCCCGGCGGTTATGGTGACCCGGCATTGGTTCCGCGGAGGATTGGACAAGGAACCTTTCGCATCGCCGTTACCGAAGCGTATCAGCGGCAGTGCGCGATCACTCGCGAGCGGGCATTACCGGCGCTCGACGCTGCACATATCCGACCGTTTGCAGAGGTTCAGACTCACTATGTACGGCAGGGTTTGCTGCTGCGTTCGGACATTCACAAGCTGTTCGATGTCGGCTATCTGACTGTCACGCCGGAATACCGGGTCGAAGCGAGTCCGCGCATGAAGGAAGACTTCAACGACGGCGAGAACTACCTGAGGCTGCACGGCAGCCAAGTGTGGGTGCCGGCGGACCAACAGCTGCGCCCTGATCCCGAAGCACTACGCTGGCACAATGAAAACAAGTTTCGCGGGTGAGCATGAGTGACATCCCTGAGCTTCAGCAAAGGCTGAGCGAGTTCGCCGCGCAACGCGAATGGGAGAAGTATCACACGCCTCGGAATCTTGCTGCGCTCATCGCGTCCGAAGCTGGTGAACTGTTAGCGCTATTTCGATGGGATCAGGATTCCATGAATGAACGCCGTCACGAAGTCGAGGAAGAGTTGGCAGACGTGTTTCTTGGGATTCTGCGGTTCGCCGACGTCGCTGGCATTGACATCATTGATGCCGCTGCCAGGAAGCTCACGATCAATGCAGCGCGCTATCCAGTGCAAGGCACTCGCGGTCCCGACCGGCCAAGGACATAGACAGCGATGCCGCCACGGGGTGAGAGCTGGTCGCGCCTGGAGCGGGAAGTCCTGACGAAGGATTACGAGACCGCACGAATCCAGATCGCATTCAACCCTATCGAGGAGCGCTTCGATGTTTCGAACCCTGCAATCAGGAAGGATGTGGCGTGGATACCTGATGTTGCGGAGATCTTCTCTCCCGACGCGCGGCTGTTCCAGATCGTCGAGGACTACGCGTCCGCGAATCGATTCGCGTTTGTAGTTCGATCATCTCGGACTGATGTAGGCTCGGCAATCCAGCCCACGATATTATCGCCGCTTACGACGACGAGGTTTTCCGGGACGCTCGGGCGGTGTTTGCGGTTGTGCGGATGCAGCCGGTTGTTTGCGCTCAGCCCTTTTCTCCTCGCTCGTTCGCCGGAACACGATCCGATCCGGCGTTACACCGAAAACCTTTGCCAGTTCACTATCATCGAAAAGCACCTCAATCGAGCCAATCCGTCCGAGGTCGGCATACTCAAACCACTCGAACACGACGTTCTGAATGTCCTCTCCTTCCACCACGAGAATCGTGCGCATTCGGGTGCCGCGTCGGCCCATTAGCGTCGCAGTTCGCGCCGTGCCAATTTGGCGCCAGCTCTCAGCTCTGCTGGTGACTGGCTGTTGCTCCTCAAGGTACATGTAGTAGCGGCTTGGATCTGACAGCGTCAAATACGCGAAGCTGCCATCCTTTTGCAGTCCGAATTGTTCGAGATAGCCGCGGTACATCAAAACGCGATTCCCCTCCCGCACATGCGTCATGACGTGCGCGAGCACATGTCCTTTACCACGCTGCTCGTACAGGCTTAAAACCCAGCCGTGCTGCACGAGCCAGCGAAACGAACCGTAGGCAATCAGGCGGCCCAGCAAAATGCCGCTGAGTAGTCCAACGGTCGAAGTCCCCAGGACGTAGACGAGAATTGTGACGCGCGAGCGGTCGATCACAGCTGCCATTTCACCGATGCGTAACTTGCCGTCACCGTCTACTTGAAGAATCGCGAGCAGCGCTTCGGTATCAACAGCCGGCGATATGAAGCTGAAAAGCACACCGTGGATCGCAAACGAAACGAGAAGAGAAGACGCGATCTCGCCCAGAGTGGACCGCGGCACTGCCTCGCGGGCCACGTTACCTGGGAGAAAAACACCGACAGAGAAAAGAACGCCGGGCAAAAGGAGCACGATCAAAGCAATCGTTGCCCAGGCGATTGACATGTGGCGCTCTCGTTATGGGGTGAACGCGCGGATCAGGCGGGTACGGTGTCGTTCTCGGTGCGGCGGTGGCCGGCTGATTCCATGCTGGCATGGAAGGCGTCGCGATTCTCGAGAATGTAAGCGACAACGTCCTCGAGCGTGAACGACTCCTTCGTCCGCGATAGCTCTGCGAAGGCCTCATCGACGAGCAAGGGGCTACCGGCAATCTGGATAAGCCGTTCGAGAATCCGCCGCTGCTGGTCGGTCATGAAGGTCAAGGAAACAGCTCCATTAGTGCAGGATTCAATATAAGGTACACGCCAATACCCATATCGCAACCACTTCGTGCCAAGAGAGTGCAACCGCCGTGCCTTGGAGCCTATGCGGGCGTGTGGGCAAAGCAATGGCCGAGCGGGTCAGCGTCCGTTCGGGGACATCCAAGTGGTAGAAGAACTACCAAATAGTAACATTCTCTACCAAGATACCTTCAATGCCATGACGAGAAGGACTGCAGGATGCATTCGACCAAGGCCGGCCTGATCTTCTTCGCCACCGACATCAGCAACTTCCTGGCATGCCCGCAGCTCACGCTGCTGGACCGCCGCGCCGCCCTCGGCGGCCCGAAGCCGCCGGTGTTCGACGATCCGGCAATCGAAGTTCTCCGCAAGCGCGGTGAAGAACACGAGCAGAACTTCCTCGCCCGACTGCAAGCCGAAGGGAAAACCATCTCGCTGATCACCGAGCCGGCCGAGCACCTGCCAGCAATCGAGAAGTGGCGGACAATGGCGGCGCTCACACTGGACGAGCTGCGCCGCGGCGTCGACGTCGTCTATCAGGGCGTTCTCTTCAGTGAGCCGTGGGGCGGCAAGCCGGATTTCCTGATCACTTGGACAGCCGTGGACACAGCTTGGAACCGAGATGCGTCCGAAGATCAGGAACCGCGCTGCTATGCTCGGCTCGAGAACCTCGCGAATGTTTTTGCCGCGCATTTGCTTTTGCCCGCGGAGTCGCTCACGACGCACTTCAACGCGCGCATCAAGGATGGTCGGATGACCTACCTCGACTTGATCCAGTTGGCGCGGGATTTCGGCGTGTCGACACACGCGTTACTGAATCGTCTGCGCACTCTCGGCCGTTTCAGCCAGGCGGAGGTGGACCGCGTACGCGCGGACGAGCAATTCCAGGCCGCCGATCGGCGCAGCATCGCATCGGCGTGGAACAGCACGCCGGAGGTACCGTTCACAACCCGGTACAGAGACTTGGCGAAGCGTGCGTACAGGCAAGGAACAATTGGGATCTCCAAACTCGCGGAGATTCTGGAGCAGCCGATCGGCGAGCTAATGGAATTCGAGCAGGATTTGTCCTATGCGGGCGAAGCCACGATTACTGTTGCTTGATGCCGGCGCGGTAATGGCCGCCTTCGCGTGTGGCGCGTGGCCGAGCCTATGCCACGCGTACGAAATCGTCGTGCCTTCGATAATTGTGGACGAAGTCCAGTTCTATTTGGATGCGCAGGGAATCCGGCACGATATCGACTTGCGTTTCGAAATTCACGAGGGGCGGGTAATCTACTACGAAGCGTCGCAATCAGAATTTGCTCGGGCGCTGACGGTTCTGCACCCTGAACTTCGTGACCGGATTCATTCAGGCGAACAAGAGGCGATTGCATACCTGCTTGCAAATGATTCAGACGACATCGCGTTTATTTCAGGCGACGGCTCGGCGATCGAGGCAGTAGCTGCGCGCGCCGCGGCATCGAGCACGAGAAGGCCTTTCTGCAGCAGTTCAGGAACGACGGCCGCACCATCGCGGAGATCGTCGAACCTAATCCGCGCGAATCGCGAGAATCGAAGAGCATGCTGCAGCCACGCTTGCAGCCATGCAGCAAGGGGTCGACGTCGTCTATCAGGGCGCCCTCTTCGACGGCACCTGGCTCGCCAAACCCGACTTCCTCATCAGAATCCCAGTCACGAGCGCCCTTGGTGATTACGCCTACGAGATCGAATGCGAGGAGGACCGCGAGGCGATCGGCAATCTCGAGTTCGTCGGCCTGGTCGAGCAGCCGCCGACGCCGACGGGCAGAGCGCGCAAGCCGGCGAGCCGCTACCGCTTCCCGCCGCAGGATCATGGGTTCGAAGAAGGCATCGTCGCGTGCAGGAAGCGCCGCAGGGCGAATGGCGAGGAGGACGGATCGGACAAGGAAACGCTGCCGGAGAGTCTGTACGCCCTCGCACAAGCTGTCGCCGAGAATGATTTGAGCGACGTCGCGCCCTATGCATCCGCGGTGCAGCTGCTGCTGCGGGCCAGGCCGAGATTCAGTAAATGAGAGCGTCGTCGACGCAGGGCGGCGGCTGGCGACGAAGCTCGATCGAACGGTGCTGCCGTTTCAGGGTCCGCCGGGTGCGGGCAAGACGTATCTCGGTGCCCGCATGATTCTGTCAGCGGTGGCAGCCGGCAAGAAGGTCGGCGTGGTTGCGCCGAGTAACGACGGCGAGCTGTGCGCGCGCGCGGAAAAGGCGAAGGATGCGGACGCGATTCTGGCGGCGTTCGCGGGGGGCGCGCAGATCGCGGCGGGCAGTGCGTGGCTGTGGGCACGCAAAGACATGCGCGGCGTCGTCGACGTACTGTTCATTGATGAAGGCGGCCAGTTCTCGCTTGCGAAAGCGGCCGGCTCGAGTCGCAGAGCGACTTGCAGCATCAAACCGTCGTCGGTGGGAACGCGCTGGCAGGGTCGGGATTGAGGGTTGTACTCGTGCCGCACGCCGGCAATCAGAACAACTCGATCGAAGAAGCACGTGCGATCGATGCGCTTCTGCGCGCGCTGACTGCGTGCTCATGGATCGACCGCGACCAGCAGTGCGCGCCGATCAATGTGAACGACGTCGTGGTGGTTGCGCCCTACAACGCGCAGGTAGACCGGATTCGCGAGATCGTGCAGGGAGGTGTGCGCGTGGGGACGGTCGACAAGTTCCAGGGGCAGGAAACGCCGGTCTCGATCTACTCGCTGGCCAGCTCATCGGCGGCGGATGCGCCACGAGGTATGCAGTTCCTTTACAGCCCCAACCGTTTCAACGTTGCGACCTCGCGCGGGCGGTGTATGGCGATTGTGGTCGCGTCGCCGGAGATTTTTGCGCCGGAATGCAGGACACCGGAGCAGATGCGGTTTGCGAATGCGTTTTGTCGGTATCTTGAACTGGCGCGCGGCATTGATATAGGAGACAGCCCGGATCTCGCGGCTCCGTTGGCCACCTGATCGGGCCCACCTACGCCGAAGCTTGCCACTCGAGCTGCAGTCGTTTACACTTGTGAACGTACGTTAACGAGTGTAGACAAATGGCCTACCCAGCAAGCCCTGCCAGCGCGACCTACCAGGCGCTCGAATGGATTCTTGGCCGCCCGGCAAATGTGCGCGTGTTGCGAGTCCTCGCGCTGCACGGCGGACTATTGAGCGCGCCTGTGATCGCAGGTCAGGCAAAACTGAGCCGCGCGGGCGCCTGGAATGCGATTCAGGATCTGGAACGGGCCCGCCTCGTCATCGCCATCGGAAGCGGACGGGGCGTCCTGTACCAACTCGATGGCGGCCATCCGTTCGCCAAGCCGATCGTTCAGTTGTTCTCGGCAGAGCAGGATCGGCTGGAGAAGTTCTTTCAGGCGGCGAAATCTGCGGCCCACAAATTTGGCCCGCATATCGAAGCGGTCTGGCTCTTCGGCAGTGTCGCTCGTAGCGAGGATGAGCCGCAAAGTGACCTGGACCTGGCAGTCCTTGTAAGGTCGCCACGTTCGAGGGCGGCTGTCGAGCAGTACAGGCAGGCGCTCGAACGCCCTGCCGCCAAATGGCGTCTGC
>JBQTJO010000258.1:0-11482 GCA_052387015.1 Gemmatimonadota bacterium | reverse complement strand
GTCCAGATCGACTTCCGATGGCGATCGCTCGGAAAAACAGCTGGCGAAAAGAAAACAGCCCGGAATCAACCAGGCGCCCCTCCTCCCCTTCTCCCCTACTCCCCTGCGCGGCCTCACGGACTCACCTCCACGACCGCCTTCATGAAGGGATGGGGCTTGCACGTGATCTCGTAACGTCCCGCGCTCTCGAAGGTGCGCGCGTACGTGCCGCCCGGCGCGATCAGCGCCGAGCTCCAGGAGTCGTCTTCCGCGGTCACGGTGTGCGCGACCGGATCGTCGTTGCGCCAGACCACAGTCGTGCCGCGCGGGACCACGATGCTGGCCGGCGCGAACCGCATGCTCTTCATCGAGATGACGACGCCATCCGACTCAGCACCCGCCTCCGCCTCCGCACCCGCCTCCGCCTCCGCACGCGCGCGTCCGCCGAACCAGCGCGACAAGGTGAACGGCACCGTGAACTCGAAGCCGTAGCGCCGCTGGCCGCCACGCGATGCGCCCTGCAGCGTCGCCGCGTTGGTGTTCGCGACCTGGAGCGAGAGCGTGTGCGGCGAGTAGGGAATGGCGAGCTGCAGCGCGGCGCCCCAGCCGGTCGCTTCATCACGCTCCAGCTCGAGCGGGCGCGCGATGTCACCGGCGAGCGCAACCCAGCGATGCAGGCGCAGGGTCGCGCCGCCCGCGAGCACGAACCGCGCCGAGTCGCCGCCGAATGCCTTCGACAGCACGCGCGCGGCGCCGAGCAGGCGGAGCCGGCCGATGTCGTAATGCGCGCCCAGCTCGCCATCGAAGCTTTCCGCCGCGTTGTTGTAGCCCGCCTGGATCGAGACGTGCGCGATCGGCGCGTAGCGCGCGAAGAATTCCCATTCGTTCGGAAAGCCCGGCGCGATGTCGGAGCGCGTCACGTAATTCACGCCGGCCAGCACGCCGCGCACGGGCGCATAGCCGAGCAGAAAGGTCGGCGAGTTGCTGACCTGGTTCTCCGGGCCTTCGGAGCTGGTGAAGCGATGCAGAAAATTGAAGTGCACGACGCCGGGTGCGCCGGTCCAGCCGCCGCTCAGGTTGGGCGAGCGCTCGAGCAGCGACTGCGCGGGCGCGGCAACCGGCCGGAGCGCCGGCAGGACGAGCACGATGACGAGTGAACGCGCTACCATGAAATGCATGAGCCGATACCGTTGCCTTTTGGGTGGATCGGACGAGGGAGGTGCCGCAGGCGGCGTCGCCTGACACTTCAAAGAACGTTTCACCAGTGAGGGAATCGGACAAGAGCGGAGGCGGAGGCGGAGGCGGAGGCGGAGGCGGGATTGCAGAGCCTCCGGTTTTGGCGGTCGTGCGTGTGGTTGGGCACAGGGGCTTTGAGCGGATTGTCTTTGAATTCGAGGGCGGGCTGCCGCCGCATCATTGCCGGGCGGGATCGCTCCGGTATCGGCGGTCAGTATTAAGCGGCTCAAGCTCTTATGCGATTTCGAAGCGATGGTCGAGTGGGTGGTAGCGGTGGCCACGCCGGGGCGGTTCAGCGGGCTCGAGCCGTGCGATCCGGTGCGCTTGGCGATGGACGTCCGGACGCGCTGAGAGAAGACTTTTCCGGCCGTCGGAAGTTATTTCGCGGATGCCAGTTAACATCGTCGTCTTCACAAGATGCTTGACTAGTTTGGTGTACGCGTCCATCTTCGGTCCTGCGCCTCCCGGTTCAGGGGGCGTAGGCGATCCCCGGCCGAGCGGACCTCATGGGAGAGGTGTGCTTGACACCGGGGACTTCGCGCGTACGTTTTTCGACCTTCGCATGAGTATGCGAAGGAGCGCGTGCGCCCCCACAACCAACAGCACTCATCTCAGGGTTGGATTGGCCCGATACGGACGATCCTCCGGTACCCCTGCGCAGGGCGTTTGGTGGGTGCGGGGATGCACACAAGCAGTAGAACTGTATGCAGTCACACTTACCCCAACTCACCCCTTATACGGGAGGAGAGGAATGCTAACTCGTAAGTCAGGAATGCTGGCGCTGATTCTCGGCGTGGCGGTCCTCGGCGCGGCCTGCGAAGAGAAGGACGAACTCGTGCTTCCGCCGCCGCCGCCGCCGGTCATCACGCTGAACCTCGCGCCGGACCCGGTACCGAATCTCACGGTCGGTCAGACCTTGCAGCTGGTCGCCATCGTGAGCGGCACCGCGACGCAGACGGCGACCTTTACGTCGTCCGCGGCCGCGATTGCCGAAGTAAACCAGACGACCGGTCTGGTCACGGCCAAGGCGCCGGGCACCGCGGTCATCACGGCCGTCTCGACGGTCGACGCCACCGCACGTGATGCGGTTTCGGTCACGGTGGTTGCCGCGGGCCCGGGCGGGCCGCCGGTCGGCCAGCCGTCGATCTCGATCGGCTCGGTGACGCAGTTCGGCACGCTGTTCCCGGTCAACCCGGGCAACGTGTTCGGGACGATCGACGTGACGATGAACGTCGACATCCCGCCGGGCGTGCCGGCTCAGGCCGTGCGCGTCACGCTGAACGGCAAGGAAGTCTGCCGTCAGCAGTTTGCGGCGGGCGGCTCGGAGGATGCGGCTGCCGCGGGCGCGGTGCCGGTGACGATCGTCTGCTCGATCAACACCGCGGCCACCAACCCGGATGGCACGCCGATCTTCCCGAACGCTTCATTGACCGGCACCGCCTCGATCCGCGCGCAAGTTGTCAACGCAGCCAACGAACCGCTGGCTTCGGCGACGTTCCAGCCGATCGTTCTCAACAACGTCGACGTGATCGTTGCGAACATCACGACCTCGAAGGGTCCGGCGGCGGGTGCCGATGGTCTCAGCTGGCGTGGCGGCGACGTCACGGTCACGCTGACGCCGACCATCTTCACGGGGACAGCCAACAACCCGACCAGCCTGACGGTCACGCTGACCTCGAGCGGCGCGGGTGTCATCCAGGGTGATGCGAGCGGCTGCTCGACGATCGCGCTTCCGAGCACCTGCGGCGTCGATGTCGAGACCGGCACTGACGCCGATGCTTCCAACGGCTTCTCGGTCGTGTTCGATGATGCTTCGACCTTCGGCACGGCGGCGGCCACGGCGGGCGCCGGCGGCATCGAAGACCCAAACGTTGCGGTTGCGGTCAACGGACTGGTTGCCAGCGGCAACAACTTCGCTGGTAATACGATCATCAACCTGAACGGCGTGCCGCTGACGGCGGTGCCGGGTGGCGCCAACGTGCTGCGTCTGGACAACCTGGCGCCGCGCGTCACGCTGCTCGACATCACGCCGGCCACGCTGGCGTGCGCTCCGCAGGCGGCCTGCTTCGTCAACGGCGCCTTCGCGTTCGCCACGCGTGCCGGCTTCGCGGCGACCGTCGATCTGGGTGTGGATCGCCAGACGACCACCTTCGCGGCGGGCCCGAACGCGGCTTCGCTGACCACCGCCACCAGCGGTGCGCAGCTGGCGGAGACCGTGGTTGCCAACACCAACGTGCTGCGGGCCACGACGACCGACGCACTGCAGAACAGCCGCGCGGTCTTCGCGACCAACGTGGCGACCTGCGTGTCGGCCTCGTCCACCTCGGTGGCCGCGGCGAACCTGCAGCCGCAGGCCGGTACCTGCGCGGGTGTTGCGTCGATTCAGCAGTTCGGTGTCGACCTGACGGCCCCGACGATCAGCGCCACCGGCAACGGTGTCGGCGTGGCCACGGCCGCGGCTCCGGGCACACAGAACACCTTCACCTTCAGCGCGTCGGACGCGGGCGTCGGTCCGTCGGCGATCCGGCAGTTCAACTTCAAGATCGAGCAGATCACTCCGGCGGGCACGGTGTGCTTGAACCCGGCGGGTGCGGCGATCAGCTGCACGACCAACGGCGGCTTCACGGCAGTCGCGGCAGCCGGTTCTCCGGCGGTAACGACCATCGTGCTGCCGGATGCGAGCGCGTACTATCGCATCACGGCGACCGCGCAGGACTTCGCGGGCAACGTGAGCACGGCGCGCACGGACATTCAGCTCCGTGACTTCGTGCCGCCGGTCGCGGGCGGTCTGTCGACGCCGTCGTCGATCGTCGGCAACACGACCGCTTCGTTCAGCGCTCCGATCCAGGATGACGTGGAGCTGGGTGACATTCTCCCGGCCATCGGTTACGAGGAGAACGCAGTCAACATCTACCTCGCCAACCCGCGCACCGAGATCGGCACGTACGGCTTCGACGTGTTCAGCAACACGAATCCGGGCGTGTTCACGGTGAACCAATTCGTCCGCAGCATCGAGAGGACCGGCGCCTGCGTGCCAAGCACGGGTGCCGGCTGCTTCCCGACGACGGTGATTTCTCGTGCCAACGAAGTCCAGATGCTCACGCGCGATGTTGCGGGTGATCAGCTGAACGATCCTTGCCCGGGTATCGCCGCGGCGGACAACGCCGTGACGCAGAACTGCCGTCTGCGCATCTCGGACATCAGTGCTGCGATTGCGTTCGGTATCGGCGGCACCGGCGTGGAGACATCCTTCACGGCCGCGAACCGTCCGTTCGGTACCGGCGTGAACAACCAGGGTACGTTCTTCGGTCAGACGGCTTCCTCAGCGTCCAGCCCGAGTGTTGACCCGGCAGCGAACACCAACGTCTGCTCGAACAACCCGGTTGGCCCCAATGCGGGCTGTAACCTCGTGACGACCACGTCGATCACGCTGTTCGCCCAGGCGAAGGGTCCGTCGCAGACCTTCGCGAACCCGTTCCAGCGCGTGTCGTTCTACGCGATCGATCCGGTCACGGGCCGTTCGTTCGAGGTCTGTGCTGCGAGCGCTTCGGCGGTCGACAACACGGCCAACAACACCCGTACCTGGATCTACAGCTGCACGTGGACGCCGACGGCTGCTTCGCCGGTTCCGTCGGCGGCGGGCGTCTACCAGGTGTTCGCACTTGGTGTGGACGCGAGCGGCCGTGCGCTGGCTTCGCAGAACCGTCAGGTCACGCTGACGAGCGACTAAGCCTCACCGCTCGGCAGAGTGAAGCAAGAAGAGAGGGCTCCGGCGCAAGCCGGGGCCCTTTCCGATTTCTACCCGCGTCCGCATTTTTGAGACTCCTATCGGTATTGTCTCAAACCAGCCAGTAGAGATTCCATGTTCCGAAGCCGACTCGCGGTCCTGCTCGTGGTCGCAGCATTTGCATCATGCGGTGGTGATGGCGGTGGCGGAACTGTCACGGAACCGCCGCCCGGCGGAGGCGGAGGCGGAGGCGGAGGCGGAGGCGGGAGTGGCGCGGTCGCGCGGGTGGAGATCACGGAGCCGGTTCTCACGATCGCTCAGGGGGTGAGCGTTCAGCTCCAGGCGCGCGCCTTCGATGCGACGAACCACCAGCTCGAGAACCAGGTGTTCACCTGGAGCTCGAACGCGACCGGTGTCGCCAGCGTAAACAGCAACGGACTGGTGACTGCGGTCGGCCCGGGCAACGCCATCATCACAGCGTCCGCCGGCGGGAAGAGCGCCACCGCCAGCATCACGGTCGGCAACCCGCAGCCCAGGATTACGTCCATCGATCCGCTGACCGTGCCAATCAACACCGCGGCCACCATCCGCATCATTGGAACCGGCTTCCTGACCTCCACCCAGGCGCGCTTCAACGGCTCGGACCGGCCGACCACGTTCGTGAGCGCGACCGAGGTGCGCATGGCGATAACGGCTGCCGACGTGCCGGTCGCGGCGACGCACTCGATCACGGTCGTGAACCCGGCGCCCGGCGGCGGACCGTCCAACGCGGTCGTGTTCAACTCGGCGGGTGCGCCGCCCACATCGTTCGTGTGCCCGGCGCAGAACCTGGCGTTCCCGAGCGTGATTTCGGGCAGCCTCGCCTCGACCGACTGCAAGCTGAGCGACAACACGTTCTTCGACTTCTATTCGTTCACGACGTCAGCGCAGCAGCAGGTGACCTTCAGCATGTCGGGCGGCAGCGCGATCGATGCGTACCTCTTCGCCGTAAACAACGAGGACTTCATCTTCGCGCAGAACGACGACAACACGAGCACGGACCGGAACAGCACGCTGCGCATCATCGTGGCGGCAGGCACGTATCGGGTGGCGGCGAATTCGGCGATCGCGAACCAGTTCGGCCCGTATGTTCTGAATGCGGTGTCCGCATCCAGTCCCACAGCGAACGGCTGCGCGCAGGTCTGGCTCATGAAGGGCGTGCTGATCGATGAGACCATCAACACGACGGACTGTCGCTCGAGCAGCTTCAACTCGGATCGATACCATATCTTCATCCGGGCGGGGCAGACGGTGACGATCACCATGACGTCGACCACCGTGGATGCGTTCCTGACGCTGTTCGACCTGAGCAGCGGCTCGCAGGTTGCCTCGAACAACGACGGCGGAGGCGGCACCAACGCGCGCCTGACGTTCACGTCGTCGAAGAACGGGAACTACGTGATCGACGCCGGCACGAACGTGGCGAACACGACTGGCCCGTACCAGCTGATCGTGCAGCAGTAGGCGCTAGTGACGGGACACTAGCAGGGTGCTGAAAAACGGGCCGCTCTGGGTGAAGGCAGGGCGCTACGCGGACCGTCGCGGTTTTACAGCAGGCTCAGGACATCTGCCGGCTCGTCCAGCAGGTGAACCCCTGTAGAAGCCGAGAGTCGTGTGACAAAGCGGCCGCGTTCCGGTTCGGCTCTGGACCAGAGCGCGGCCGCGGCTGCTGTGCCGGCCTGTTGCGCGGCCTCCATATCGGTGATCGAATCACCGACATAAACGACCTCCTCCGCGCTCACGCCGAGCGTCTGAATCGCGGCCGCGATACCGCCCGGATGCGGCTTCGGCTCTTCGACGTCGTCAGCCATGACCAGCACATCGAATTGTCCGAGCTCGGCGGTAGTCAGTCCCACTTCGTAGGAGCTGCGGCTCTTGCCCGTCACGATGCCCATCAGGAGACCGCGCCTGCGAATCTCGGCGAGCGCTTGCCGCACGCCCGGATAGACGCCACCGAACAGCGACTCGTGCAGCTCCGAGTAGTACTGCTGAAACTCGCGCATGCATGCATCGAACTGATCGCGCGCCTGGCTCTTCAGGAACTGGATCTCGGAGCGCGAGCGATAGCCTAGAATCTCCTCATCCGTGAGCACGCGTCCGATGTAAGGCGCGAGCGCACGCCGATACGCCTCGAGGTACAGCCGCCTGGTCGAGATCAGCGTACCGTCGAGATCCCAAAGGACCGCCTTAATTCCCAATGGGCGTTCCTGGCGGCAGCTGGGTGACTCCGGTCGATCGGGGCGGTGCGGCGCGATCGGCGGTCGCGGATGCGGAGGCGTTCGCGATGGCTGCAGGCCGGCGAAAATGTTGTAGTCGGTGAGCGAGCGGTACCTGGTGCACGAGCGAGTAGCGGCCATCCATCGGGTCGACGTCGCGCGGCAGATCCTCGAACGCACGCGGCTTGTATTTGTGCCGCTCGAACCGCACGACCGCCTCCTCGCCGATGGTGCCGCGGTCGAGCCCGAGGGCGTTCGAGCCGAGCCCCGTCGCCAGCGAGTTCAGGTAGAGCAGGTCCTGATCGAGACGGGTGATCTCGAGCAGCAGCTTGCCGGTCGGCTCGTCGTAATGGACGGGAATGAAGGCGTCCTGGGCGGCCGCCGGTGCAGCGGCCAGGATCAGCAGCAGGGCCGTTTTCAGTCTCATGGTGCGATAAGAGTGATTAGAGCGATAGGAGTGATTAGAGCGTTGGCGACAAGATAGCGAATCCACAGCGGATTCGTCATTATTGCTGTCACACCATCGCTCTCATCGCTCCTATCGCTCTAATCACTCTCATCGCACCAAGGGGCCCATGGTTACCGTAATGCAGTCCATGCCGGCGGGACACCTCAACGTCAGTGATATCACCCACAATCAGTTCGAGATGGCCGCCGATCTGCTCGGCCTTTCACCCGCGATGCGGCGGCGGCTGTCGGTGCCGTTCCGCGAGATTGCGGTGCAGATCCCGGTGCTCATGGATGACGGCCGGGTCGAGATCTTCATGGGCTACCGCGTTCAGCACAATGGCTCGCGCGGCCCCACGAAGGGCGGTGTGCGCTACCATCCGACCGTGGACATTGAAGAAGTGCGCGGCCTGGCGACGCTGATGACGTGGAAGACGGCGCTACTGGATCTACCCTTCGGCGGCGCGAAAGGCGGCGTCGACGTCGACGTGAAGAAGCTCTCGAAAAACGAGCTGGAGCGGTTGACACGCAAGTTCACGGAGCGCATCGCGATCGTGCTCGGACCATACCGCGACATCCCCGCGCCCGACGTGGGCACGAACGCGCAGGTCATGGCGTGGATGCTGGACGAGTACAGCTCGAAGAAGGGCTACTCGCCGGCGATCGTGACGGGCAAGCCGGTCGACCTGGGCGGCTCGCTCGGGCGCGAAGAGGCGACGGGTCGCGGCGTGATGATCCTAATGCGCGAGGCCGCGCGGGATTACGGCGTGCCTTGGCAGGGCTCGCGCGCGGTGATCCAGGGCTTCGGCAACGTGGGCGCGCACCTGGCGCGGCTGCTCGATCTCGAGGGCGTGAAAGTAGTTGCGGTGACGGATGCGGATGGCGGCGTGATGAACGAGAAGGGGCTCGACATTCCGGCGCTGTTCGAGCACGCGCGGCGGGAGGGAACAGTGCGCGGCTTCGCGTCCGCCGATCCGATCACGAACCAGCAGCTCTGGCGGATTCCGTGCGAGTTCATGGTGCCGGCCGCGCTGGGCGGCGTGATCACGAAGGAAGACAATGCGACGCTGCTCGACTGCAAGTTCCTGGTCGAGGCGGCCAACGGGCCGACCACGCCGATCGCCGACAAGGTGCTCGAGGAGCGCGGCATCGTCGTGCTGCCGGACTTTCTCACCAATGCGGGTGGCGTCGTGGTCTCGTACTTCGAATGGACGCAGAATCTGCAGCAGCTGCGCTGGGAGCTGGACCAGGTGAACACCGCGCTCGAGAAGAAGATGGTCGCGGCGTATCGCGACGTGTACGGCACGGCGCAGGAGCGAGGAGTGGATCTGCGGACTGCCGCGTATGCCATTGCGCTGGCGAGAGTGGCGTATGCGGAGGAAATGCGAGGGCACTAGCAAGCGATGAGAGCGATGAGAGCGATAGGAGCGATAAGAGCGAAAACCAACGCTCTCATCGGGCGCTCACATCGCTCCCATCGCTCACATCGCTCTCATCGGGCGCTCACATCGCTCACATCGCTCTCATCGCTCCCATCGCTCTCATCGCTCTCATCGCTCTCATCGCTCTCATCGCTCTCATCGCTCCCATCGCTCCCATCGCTCTCATCGGGCGCTCTCATCGCTCCCATCGCTCTTATCCCTCTAATCGCCCTGGTCCACCTTCGCATTGATCCTGCCCACCAGAATACGCGTCGCTCGCAAATCGTGGTTCGACTCGATGAGCATGAGTGCGATGTCGCCGATGCCCCAGAGGAAGCCCGCGAACACGATCAGGCGGGTCGCTTCGACCAGCAGCCGTCCGATGGCCGCGCCGCCCTGCTGCGTCAAGCCGATGATGACCTCGGCGATCAGCAGCAGGATCAGGAGCACCGCCAGCACCTTGAACAGGCGCGCGACGTAGCGCAGGCCGGCATGCGGCTCGAGATCATCCTCGCGCACGCGTGACTCCGGCGGTGCGTTCTCCAGCCCATTCTCGGGATTTCGACGCTGCTCTTCCATCAGGCACCTCCCCAGCGCGCGCGAAAGCCGCGCGTGTCGACGTGTATGAACCCGCTGTGCGCGCCCGTCGGCGCGTACAGCCCAATGCCACCCACCAGCTCGGGATACTTCTTCTCGACGGTCGTGGCGGCCTTCACCATCACGCGCCCATCGCCGCTGTTGATGCGGCCGTCGCCATTGAGATCGTCCATACGGCCGTCACGATCGTTGTCGATGTAGAAATCCATCGCGTCACCGTACATGTGGCGCGAGAGCGCGCCGCGCCCGGCCGGATTGCCGCCGGCCTCGTTGTACCGTGGCGTGCGGAAGCCGCTGATCACGCCGACGTGCGCGACCGGCGTGCCGGTGTTGCGCAGCTCCTGGATGGTCAGCTCGAGCTTGTCGAGCAGCCGCGGCGACATGGCCACGTACTTCGGCCAAACATTGACCTGGCCCTTGGTCAGAAAATCGCCGAGGGTGAAGTGCTCGGAGACTTTCGTGTCGAGGTTCTCGGGCGTGACGCGGATCAATCCGGCCGGCGGCGCGTACGCCGGCGAGCGAGGCTCGCCGCCCGCTTCGTATGGCCAGGTGCCGATCAGATATTCGCCAATGCGGCCGGCGCGCTTCTCGGCAAGCGGCACCAGCGTGATCAGCGTCATTTCCGAAGCGGGCCGGATCGCCTCACGCATCGCGAGCAGCACGTTCCAGACGCCGGGCCGCTGCGGCGCGGTCACGGTATCGGCGCCTTCCGTGTAGCGCAGCTGCACGCCGGCGGGCAGTGAGTCGAGCGCAATGCCGCGACCCTGTTCGGTCACGACGACGTTCACCGCTCCACTCCGGCCGCGCAACAGCTCATCCGACACGAAGAGCCGCATGGCGGCATCGAGCAGGAACGCGATCTCGGGGGGCGCGTCGGGAGCGAGCGGGCTGGCGGTCACGGTTCCGGCCAGCAGCGGCGACGGCTCGCCGCGCGCAACGGCGCGGTAGATCGCGTAGCTCCAGCCGATCGTGAAGACCACGACCAGCACACTGAGCGCGGCATTCAGGCGTGTTTCATTCCTGGATGAGAGGCCCGGGCGCTCGAAGCGCGAGCGCGGCACGAATCGGCGTGGCGGCAGTCCCGGATCCAGAACGAACTCCATACGCCGTACGCACCGGCACGGACAATGCCAACGGCGCTCTACGGGACTGCGCTACGGGACGGCGCTCTACGGGACTGCGCTACGGGACTGCGCTACGGGACGGCGCTACGGGACTGCGCTACGGGACGGCGCTACGGGACGGCGCTACGGGACGGCGCTACGGGACTGCGCTACGGGACTGCGCTACGGAAAGGCGTTTGCGTTATGCGGGGAATTTTCAAGGGGCTGCTGGCAGGATGGGGCGCAGCCAAGCTGGGCGGCGGGTGCATCAGCACCATTATCATTTTCCTGATCCTGTACTGGCTGCTCGGGCAGCTATGATGGCAGGTCGATGACGAATTTGTAAAAGAAGGGGGCACGGAGATAGCTGGCGATCATGGCGATGCCGCTCGTGAATCCGCGCTTAGCTGATCAGGCGAGTAGCATACTTCTCAATTCTGGTTCATCGTGGATTCAGGTGCGGCTACCCAGCAAAAGCTGCTTTGATGTTGAGTTTGAAGTACTCGTGATCCCGGTATCCGTACGCCTGACGTTTGAGACCTTGACCTTGTTGTTAACGCCTTCACCCATGTCAGCCCGTTTTTCAGCAACCTGCTAGTGTCCCGTCCCGTAACTTCCTTGGCATTCGAGGGCCGCTGCATCCCGCATCGCTGCGTTGCTCCTCCTCGAAATAACGCTGCTATGCCTTCGTCGTCGCGCCTTGCGTTGCGGGCGCAG
>JBQTJO010000257.1:0-4012 GCA_052387015.1 Gemmatimonadota bacterium | reverse complement strand
TTCGAACTCGATCCTATTCGTGCCTCTCGGAATCGTCCGGGTCTGCTGCGCGATCGCCGTGTTGTCGAAGCGCAGGGTGAACGTGAGGTCCCCCTTCGCCGGCTCGCGCAGAGCGACCGTCGTCTTTACGAGGCGGCGGTCGATGTCGGGCGTGAAATGCAGCACGTCGATGGGCGCGGCGCCACGCGCATCCAAGTAGACGGTCTGCCAGATGCCCCGTGCATTGCCGTAGCCCTGCTTGCCCTCGAGCTTGAACGCGCGCACCGCATCATCGACGCGCAGGACGAGCCGATGCTCGTCGCCCGCGCGCAGGTGCGGCGTCAGTTCGAACTCGAACGGCGTGTAGCCGCCCTGGTGCGTGCCGAGCAGCTTGCCATCCAGCCAGGCGCTCGTGTGCCAGTCCGCGGCGCCCACGACCAGGAACACGCGTCGCCCGTACCACGCAGCCGGCACGCTGATGGTCCGCTCGTACCACGCGATCTCGGCGCTGTCGGGCACACCCGAGAGCGCGCTGCCCCACGGGAACGGCACCGTGATCGAGCGCGGCGATGGCAGACCGCGCTGCCACCACCCCTGCGCGCTGCCGATGTTCTGCCCATCGAACTGGAAGCGCCAGCTGCCGTTCAGATTCTGCCACTGTGCGCGCTGCAGGTCGGGGCGTGGGTGCTCGGGCAGCGGAATGGCGTGCAGCGCGGGCGTCAGCTGCAGCGTGATGACGGAGACCGACTGCTTCGGCAGCGTGACCGTGAAATCGTTGCCGGCCGCCAGCTCGCGCGACTGTGGCGCAATCTCCTGCGCGGCGAAGCTGTTGCGCGCGCCAGGGTCTTCGGCCGCGAGCAGCTGCCAGCGTGCAGCGGCTTGCGGCTTCGCGCCGGTGATGCGGATGCGCGTCGCGATGTCTCGTTCGGCGTCCGTGTTGATCAGCTTGATGTACAGCTCGCGCGCATCGGCGGAGCGGCTGGCCACGACGTCAATGACCGGTACGTCCCTGCCCTCGCGGCTGCTCGCGAATGTCGCACCCTTCACCGCGCTGCGCACGCGCTGCCGACCGACGTGCTCGGCGTAGAGCGCGTTCACGTAGTAGAGCGGTGAGACGAAGACGCCGTGGCGGCCGGCCTGAATGATGCCGCCCGGCCAGCCGTTGACGAGGTCGGACACCGCGCTCATCGCGACCAGCGGGCTCGAGCGCTCGAAGACGTGCATCAGGCGCGCGCCGTACAGCGCCGCCTCCATCGAGTACTGGCGCGCTGCCGGCAGATCCAGCCCCCACTCGTTGATGGCGAGCCGGATCGTCCGGTTCGGCACCAGCTCGCGCGCGAGCTGGTCGACTTCGCGGTAGAAGCGCTCGTAGTGGAGCGGCCGCGCCATCAGATTCGCGTGCTCGCGCTGCTGCTCATCGAAGCCGTAGTAATGATGGATCGCGAGGTAATCGATGTGCTCGCCCGCAATTCGCAACACGGTGCGGTTCCAGCTCATGTCGTTGTCGCCGACCGCGATGAACTTCAGCGATGAGTCCACCGCGAGCATGGCCGCGCGATAGCGCAGGAAGTTGCGCGCGTAGGTCTGCGCATCCGAGTGACCGCGCACCCAGTCGCCCCAGATCTCGTTGCCGATCTCCCAGTACTGAACGCCGTACGGCTCGGGATGGCCGTTGGCCGCGCGCAGCGCGCCGTAGCGCGAGCTCGCGGGCCCGTTCACGTACTCGACCCACGCGGCGGCTTCCTCGGGTGTAGCGCCCGCGCCTTCCACGTTGACGGTCAGAGTCGGCTGCGCGCCTACACGCTGCGCGAATGCAATGAACTCATCGGTGCCGAAGTCGCTCGGCTCGCGCTCGTTGCGCCACGACAGATTGATCCAGGCCGGCCGCCGGTCGCGCGGCCCGACACCCCACTGCCAGTGATAGTCCTGCGCCACGTTGCCGCCCGGCCAGCGGATGAATGCGGGCCGCAGCTGCCGGACCCGCTCGAACACATCGGCGCGCACGCCGCCAACCGCATCGCCCGGCATGAGCGAGAGCTGATCCAGCCAGAGCGTGCCGCGCCCGGGCACAAGAACCGCGAAACGCGCGAGCGGATCGCTCACATCCGGCCGCAGCACGAATTCGTAGCGCGCCCAGTCTGCCCCGATCTGCGCGATCTCCGCTTCGGCGTAGACACGGCCGCCGTCGACATCCTGCTCGAGCGCGATGCGCACGGGCCCGGTGTAGTCCGCGGACTTGATCCACAGATAGCCGCGATACTCGACGCCCGCGCGAACCGGTATGCGCGATTGGTAGATGCCGTGGCGCTCGACCACGCCGCGGCCGGCCACGACACGCAGTGCATGCGGCACCGGCTTCGGCTGCAGGAATTCGCTCATGATCGGGTAAGCGACGGAATCGTCCCAGCGGAAAGCGAGGCCGTAGTCGTCGTTGCGATCGTCGGGATAGCGGTTCCAGTCGCGCGGCAGGCCGATCGCGTTGTGTGCCTCCTCGAAGCCGCGGTCCTTCAGCAGCTCCGCGTGCAGCCCGCCCTTCACACCTTCGAACATGAACTCGGCGAACTGGCCGTAGAGCAGCGGATCGATTTCGCCGGTCACGCGACCCGCATCGATCACCACATCGGCGCGCGCGCTCTGCTGCGCGCCGGCGCCCTGTGCGCCCAGCGCGAACAGCGCGGCAAACGCGAGGGCACTAGTGCTTGAAGAGAAAGACATCATCGGCCGCAACGAATCCCTCCGTGGAATGCGGGGTGGGGCTCAGCTCGATCGTGACCGTATTCTGTCCGGCAGTCAGCTCGAAGTCGAGCGCGAGCTGCTGCCATGCGCCGTCGGAGGCGCTGCCGCGGGCGAGCTCGCGCGTGCCGGCCAGCACGCGCGCGACCGCGTCCGCCTGCTTCGTGCTGACCTGCCCGAGCAACGTGTATCGGCCCGGTGCGAGGTCCGGGATCACCTGTGTCGCTTTGGCGGCCGCGCTGTTCAGCAACAGCCGCTGCACGCCGGTATGCGCGCAGCACATGCTCACCAGTGCGCCACCCGCGAGCTGCCACGGATTGCCGGCGGTTGCCGCGCTCTCCGGCCAGCGCTCCGCCTCGAAGCTGCCGTCGAGTACGAGATTCTGCGCGACGCCGAGCTGCTTCATGGCGGCATCGTCGAACGCGGCGCGAGCGCCCTGGGTAAACAGGCCGGGCCGCGCCCACGCGATCGGGAAGCGTGCCGCCGCGATCTCCTCGCCATCGAGATGGAAGGTGAAGCCGCTGCCCTGCTTCACTGCGCGGATCGTGTGATACGCATTGTAATCGAAACCGCGCGGCATCTCCACCTCGAGCGCCTGGCGCAGCGCGCCGTTCTCGATCCACTGCACGTGAAAGCGCGCGTACGGCCAGATCGTGCGGTCGAAGCCCGCGGTAACGAGCGCACCGGTTCCAGTCGCGGCCGCGACGATGCCGGCCTGCGAACCGGTGGATTCGTTGTCGCGCAGCCGCACGCTGGCGGTGAACTCGTAATCGTCGGCGGCATCGCCCTTGAGTGCGACGTACCGCTGCGCGCCGCCCGCGACCTGGTGCAGCGCGCCTTGCTCGACCAGCCACGCACCGCCCTGCGTGATCCAGTCGTGCCCGGCTTCAGCGAACGAGTCCTCGTAATGCGCGGTCAGCGCGATGCCATCGAATTCGGCGCTGCCGGCCCGGCTCGCCAGAGCGACCGACGCCGGCGCCACCGGCACCGCGCGCTGCTGCAGCGTGACGCCATCGAGCGCGACGCCCAGACGATCCGCGTTCTTGGTGACCAGCAGCTGGTGCCACGCATCGAAGCGGAAATCGGCAGGCAGCGACGTCGTGCGCTCCGCAAGCGCGCGACCGTCGAGCACACCGGACGTTGCCAGCACGCGGCGCTCGCGATCCAGCCACACGTCGAGACGGTTGTCCGCAGCGCGGTAGTACGCAGCAATTCCCGCAGTAGAAGTCGAGCCCGGCATGCGCAGGTTGGCTTCGAACACGTAATGCGCGAGCGGCGGCGCGGCCGCGACCGCGAGCGC
>JBQTJO010000256.1:0-13075 GCA_052387015.1 Gemmatimonadota bacterium | reverse complement strand
TTCGAATCCGGTGTTCAGAAAGACTACTCCGTCTCCGGCCTGCCGAACATCAGCTGAATCTCCCCCAAATCCTCGCGCCGGGTGATGACGTAGACGTGGTCGCCCAGCTCGAGGACGGTACTGCCCTTGGGCGGAATCAACGACTCGCCTCGCACGATCATCGAGACCGCGGCACCTTCGGGAAAGTCCAGGTCCGCGAGCTGCACGCGCGCGACCGCGACGGCGGGCGTGATGTAGAACGAAAGCAGCTCCGCATCGAGCGGCTGCGCGGCCTCGATCTGAAGCACCGCGCCTGGCAGCGGCGCGCTCTCTTCCACGAGATCGAAACGTTCGGTCGCGAGCCGCACCGTGCTGCCCGGCACCAGCGCATTGAAGATCACCAGGATCACGACGATATCGAACACGCGCTCGGCGCCCGCCACGCCGGCGAGCACGGGGAAAATGGCGAGCACGATCGGCACCGCGCCGCGCAGTCCGACCCAGCCGATGAAAAGCGACTCGCGCAGCGCGAACCGGAAGGGCGCCAGCGAGACCAGCACCGATAGCGGCCTCGCGACCAGCGTCAGGACGAGCGCCAGGAGCAGGGCAGTCGGTACGCTCTCGAGCACGCGCTCGGGACGCGTGAGCAGTCCGAGAAACAGGAACATCGTGATCTGACTGAGCCATGCCATCGCATCGTGAAACCGAATCACATTCGGCTTCATCGGCAGTGCGGTCGTACCCAGCAGCACCGCCGTGATGAAGACCGCGACGAAGCCGCTGGCTTGCAGCAGGGTCGCGCCGCCAAAGGAGAGCAGCGCGAGCGCCAGGGTGACGACCGACACCAGTCCGCCGGTCGGCGGCCGGTAGCGGATCAGCAGCAGGGCGCCGCCCTTGCCGACCGCCAGGCCGAATAGCGCGCCGGCCGCGAGGTGAAAGATGCTTTGACCGAGCAGCAGCGGCACGCTTGCGGATCCGGCCGGCATCAGCCAGGCGGTGATGCCCATCGTGAGAATCAGCGCGACCGGATCGTTGATGCCCGACTCGACTTCCAGCGTGGTGGCGACGCGATGCTTCAATTGGATGCGACTGCCGCGCAACACGGAGAAGACGGCGGCCGCGTCGGTGGATGAGACTACCGCTCCCACCAGCAGGGCTTCGCCCCAGGGCAATCCGATCAGGCGACCGGCGACTGCGACGATCGCAGCCGTGAGTACGACGCCGATGGTCGCGAGCGACAGGGCGGGCCACAGGGCCTTGCGCAGCGCCGCGGGCGGCGTATTGAGACCGCCGTCGAAGATGATGAGTGCGAGCGCGACGACGCCGACGCGAAACGCGAAAAGGTGGTCATCGAGCGTGGGATTGGGCAGCGCGAAAGAGCCGGCCACCACGCCGATCGCCAAAAACGCCAGCACGACCGGCACACCGATCCGCTCGAGCCCGCGGCCGAACAGTGCACTGACGGCCAGCAGGATTGCGAAGGTCGTCACCAGTGTGGCTATCCCATGCGGCTCCGCGAACGGCATCAAATCATTGCCCTCTCAATTTGACACGCCAGAATGCGGCGGAGATTGTACAGTCAATGAAAAATCCCGGCAGAACTCTGGTAATCGGCGCGGCCACCCTGGTTGTCGTGCTGATCGTCAGCCGCATCGCGGTCGGCTTCTATACCGATGCGCTGTGGTTTCGGCAGGCAGGTTACGGCTCCGTCTTCTGGACACGATTCACTGCCGAAGTCCTCACGCGCGTCACTGCCGCACTCGCAGGCGGAGTGCTGGTGTTCGCGAATTTGTGGATTGTAACACGCCAGCTCGGGCCCGTACATGTTCGGCGCCGGTACGGCAATCTCGAGATCTCCGAGCAAATCCCGCGCAATCTGGTTCGCATCGGCGTGGTGGTCGCGGCCGCGCTCGCCGGCTGGTGGCTGTCCGGCGTCAAGTTCGGCGGCGGCATGTCGCTGAGCGTTCTGACCTGGCTGCGAAAGGCGCCCTGGGGCGTCGAAGACCCGCTCTTCCGGCACGACCTGTCCTACTATGTGTTCTCGTTGCCGGTGCTGTTCCAGATCATCGAGTTTCTGGTGCTGGTCGCGCTCTGGAGTCTCGTGCTGTCGACGCTGGGCTACGCGCTGCTGGGTGCGATTCGTCTGCGCGGCAACCGGCTGGAAGTCGACCCCAATCCGCGCATGCACGGCCTGCTGCTGCTCGCGGCGCTGCTGGTCCTGGCCGGCGCGCATCTCTGGATCGGCCGCTACTCCGTGCTGCTGGAGGGCAGCGGCTTCAACGGCGCGATCGGCTACACGGATGTGCACGCGCGGCTGCCGGCGCAGCGCATCAGCGCCATTCTCGCCGTGCTCACCGGAGCTGCGCTGGTCTTCAGCGCGTTACGGCGTGTCTGGCTGCCGACCTTTGTCGCGGCGGCGCTGCTCGTACTGGCGGCGATCGGCGGCGGCGCGTTGTATCCGTCATTCGTGCAGAAATTCCGGGTCGATCCGAACGAGTTCCGTTTCGAGGAGTCGTACATCCGCTGGAACATCGATTTCACGCGGCGCGCCTACGGTCTGAGCGACGTCAGGCGCGAGACGTATGATTACAGCCGCCTGACCAGCCAGCCGCCCGAGCTGGAAAGCCGGGTCGACGAGATTCCCGTCTGGGACCTCGAGCCGCTGCAGATCGCATACAATCAGCTGCAGACCTTTTTTCCGTACTACATCTTCCCGAACGTCGACTACGACCGCTACCGCACGGACAGCGGCCTGCAGCAGGTCGCGATCGGCGTGCGCGAATTCCTGCCGAGCGGCCTGGCGGAGAACGCGCGCACCTGGCTGAACCTGCACTTCGATCCGAAGTACATCCGCGGCATTGGCGCGACGGTGACCCCCGCCGCGGTCATGGCGCGCGGCGAGCCACCCACCTGGCTGTCGAACGTGAATCCGATCGTGCGCGCTCCGGACGCGCCGCCGCAGCTGCGATTGACGGAGCCGTCTATCTACTTCGGCGAGACGATGGACGAGTTCATCGTCATCCGTTCGAGCACGGGGCTGGCGGTGCCGAGCACGGCGATTCCGCTCAGTAACCTGCTGCGCGTCATCGCATTCTCCTGGCGCTTCGCGGACAAGAACCTGCTGTTCACCGGCCGCCTGACGGAGGGCAGTCATCTCGCATTTCGGCGACGCGTGAGCGAACGCGTTCGCACCATTGCGCCGTTCATCGCGTGGGATCCGGACCCCTATCCGGTCGTGAGCGACGGGCGCGTCGTCTGGATCGTCGACGGCTATGCCACGACCAACATGTTCCCGCTCTCGCGCCGCGTCGATGCGCAGTCGATCGGCAGCGTGCGCTATCTGCGTAACACAGTGAAGGCGACGGTCGATGCGGTGAGCGGCGAGGTTCGGCTGTACCGCTACGCACCCGATGATCCGATCGTGGCAACCTATGCGAATGCCTTCCCGGGCCTCTTCGCCGCGGCCGACGCAATGCCGGAGGAGCTGCGCGCGCACGTGCGCTATCCGTGGCTGTACATGCACGAGCAGGCGGAGGTATACGGTCACTACCATCTGACCAATGCGGACGCGTTCTATCGCGGAGAGGACGTGTGGAGCACGCCGCAGACCGGAGAAGCCGAGCCCGGCGGCGTGCCGTTTCGCGCGGTCTATCAGATGATGACCCTGCCCGGAGAGCAGAGCGACGAATTCATTCTGGCCACGCCCTACATTGCGCGCCAGCGCAAGAACATGACGGCCCTGCTGGTCGGCCGGAACGATGGCGAGCACTACGGCGAGCTGGTCATGTACGAGCTGCCGCGCAACCAGCTTGTGCCGGGTCCGGCGCAGGTGCAGGCGATCGTCGAGCAGGACCCGGTGATCTCGCCGCAGCTCACGCTCTGGCGTCAGTCCGGCAGCGACGTGAACATCGGCCACGCGCGCGTGGTGCCGATCGGCAACAGCTTCCTCTACATTATGCCGCTCATCCTTTCGGCGCAGGGCAGTCCGAACCCGGAGCTGCAGCGCAGTATCGTGAGCGATGGCAATCGCACCGCCATGGCGAACACGTTGCGCGAGGCGCTGGCCAGCATGTTCGGGACGACAGTCGCGGCACCGGAACAAGCGCGCGAGCCGCAACGGGCGCGCACGCAAGCGGCGCCGCAACTGCAATGGCCGCGGAGGGCGCTCGAGCTGCTCGATGATGCGGAGCGGGCCCTGCGTGCGGGCGATTACGCGGGATTCGGCCAGCGGATGAACGAGCTCAAACAATTCCTGCAACAGGCCTCTTCCCAGCAGTGAGTGCCTCCCCTATGATTCGCGCGCCCAATGGAACCGGACCACAGCTTTAAAACCGTGGTCGTTGCGTTGGGCGGCAATGCGCTGCTGCCGGCGGGCGAGCGCGGCGACATTCACCAGCAGTTCGCGCACACGCGCGAAAGCCTCGCGCCGATCGTCGAGATGGCCCGCAGCGGCTGGCACATCGCGGTCGTGCACGGCAATGGTCCGCAGATCGGCGACGAGCTGTTCCGCAATGAACTGGCGCGCGCACAGCTGCCGCCGCTGCCGCTTGGTGTGCTGGTGGCGGGTACCGCCGGCTGGATCGGCTACATGATCCAGCAGTCGTTGCAGAACGCGCTGGAGCGCAACGGCATCGCGCGCGACGTCGTCAGCGTCATGACGCAGGTGGTCGTCGAGCGCGACGATCCGGCGCTCGATACGCCGACCAAGCCGATCGGGCGCGGCGACTTCAAGCGCCTCGTGCCCTCGCCCGCGCCGACCGCGATCGTGGAAGCGCGCCAGATCGTCGGGCTGGTCGAGCGCGGCACGATCGTGATCGCGGCAGGCGGCGGCGGCATTCCGGTCTACCGGGATCCCGTGCTCCGTCTCGAGGGTGTCGATGTCGTCATCGACAAGGATCGCGCCGCCGCCGTTCTGGGCCGGGCGATCGGCGCACAGGTGCTGTTGATTCTGACGAGTGTGGAAGGGGTTTATCGAGACTTCGGCAAGCCCGAACAGCGGCTCTTGAGCACACTTTCGCTGGATCAGGCAACCGCGTTGCTCAACGCAGAGGAGCTGGGCGCCGGCAGCATGCGGCCGAAAGTCGAAGCCGCGATCTCGTTTCTCGAGCGAGGCGGCAAGCGAGCAATCATCGCACGCCTGGATCAGGGTCTTGCGGCCCTGAGCGGCGACGCCGGCACAACCATGACGTTCACGTAACCGTAACCGTAACCGTAACCGTAACCGTAACCGTAACCGTGAACGTGAACGTGAACGTGAACGTCTTTTAATATGAATATCCATGAGTATCAGGCACGCGAGCTCCTGAAGAGCTACGGCGTGCCCGTGCCCGGCGGCGATGTCGCGAGCACACCGGAGGATGTCGAGCGCATCGCGAAGAAGCTGCAGGGCACCGTCGTCGTAAAGGCGCAGGTGCACGCGGGCGGCCGCGGCAAGGCGGGTGGCGTCAAGCTCGCCGCCACGCCGGCCGAGGCCAAAGAGCATGCGAGCCGGATGCTCGGCATGCAGATCAAGGGGCTGACCGTGCAGAAGGTGCTGGTCGCGCCCGCCGAGGACATCGCGAGCGAGGCGTATGTCGGCGTGATCGTGGATCGCAAGACGAAGCGGCCGGTCTTCATGGTCAGCCGCGCGGGCGGCATCGACATCGAGGAGGTCGCGGCGACCACGCCCGAGAAGATCCGCTACCATCCGGTCGATCCGCGCTACGGATTGCTGCCTTTCGAGGCGTACAACCTCGCGACCTTCCTGTACGATGATCTCGCGCAGCAGCGCGCGGCCGCCAAAATTCTGACGCAGCTCTATCGTGCGTTCATCGACAGCGGCGCATCGCTCGCCGAGATCAATCCGCTGGTCACCACGCCAGCCGGTGAGGTCAAGGCGCTGGACGCGAAATTCAACATCGACGACAACGAGCTGTTTCGGCGGCCGAAGATCGCGGAGCTGCGCGACACGAGCGCCGAGCCGGCCGCCGAGGCCTTTGCGCGCGAGGCGAATCTCACGTTCATCAAGCTCGACGGCGACATCGGCGCGGTGGTCAACGGCGCGGGTCTGGCCATGGCGACCATGGACCTGATCAAGTTCTACGGCGGCGAGCCCGCAAATTTCCTCGACATCGGCGGCTCTTCGAATCCGGAAAAGGTCGTCAACGCGCTCAAGATCATTACCGAAGATCCCAACGTGCGCGTCATCTGCTTCAACATCTTCGGCGGCATCACGCGCTGCGACGACGTGGCCAACGGCATTGTCGAAGCGACTCGCCGCATCGAGATCAAGGTGCCGCTCGTGATTCGTCTCACCGGCACCAACGAAAAGCTCGCGGTCGAGATTCTCGAGAAAGCCGGCTTCAGCGCGACCACATCGATGGACGACGTCGTACAGAAGGCGGTCGAGCTGGCAAAGAAGGCGGCGTAACGTGGCAATCTTCATCGATCAGAATACCAGGCTGGTCGTGCAGGGCATCACCGGCCGCGACGGATCGTTCCACGCCCGCTCCATGATTGCATACGGCACCAGCGTGGTCGCGGGAGTGACACCCGGCAAAGGCGGTCAGCTGTTCGAAGGACCGGGCGGCCGAACCGTACCGATCTTCGACACGATGGAGCAGGCCGTGCAGGCGACGAACGCGAATACGTCCGTCATCTACGTGCCGCCGGCGTTTGCCGCCGATGCGATCATGGAAGCCGCCGACAGCGGTGTGCAGCTGATCGTCGCGATCACGGAAGGCATTCCGGTGCTCGACATGACGCGCGTCTACCCGTACGTGCTGGAGCGTGGCGTCCGCCTGCTGGGACCGAACTGTCCGGGCATGCTCTCGCCCGGCAAGTCGAAGGTCGGCATTCTGCCCGGCCAGATCGCGACGCCCGGCCCGGTCGGCGTGGTCTCGCGGTCCGGCACGCTGACCTACGAGATCGTCTATCAGCTCACCGCCGCCGGCCTCGGCCAGAGCACCTGCGCCGGCATCGGCGGCGATCCCATCATCGGCACCAACTTCATCGACTGCCTGGCCGCGTTCAACGAGGATCCGGAAACGCGCGCGATCGTCATGATGGGCGAGATCGGCGGTACCGATGAGCAGGAAGCGGCGCAGTTCGTGAAGGAGCATGTCACCAAGCCGGTGGTCGGCTTCATCGCAGGGCAGACCGCGCCGCCCGGCCGCCGCATGGGGCACGCGGGCGCGATCATCAGCGGGTCGGCCGGCACGGCGGCGGAAAAAATGGCAGCGTTCGCGCGCAACGGCATCGCGGTCATGAAGAAGCCGTCCGATGTGGTGGAGCTGATCAGGAACGTCCTTTGATGGAGCGGACGACTCCGTAGACGATGCCAACCAACGTACCGCTGTCGCAGTATCTGCCGCCGGAGCACATCTTCGTGCCGCTCGAGGCGCGCACCTTCAGGGCAGCGGTCGCGCAGATGGTCGGCAGCCTGGTGCAGCTCGGCGCGGTGCGCGACGTGCGCGGTCTGGAGCAGGCGCTGGCAAGCGCGCGCGGCCGCGATGTCGTGGCGATCGGGCGCGAGGTGGCACTGCCGCACTTCCGCACGGATACGGTCGACCGGCTGCTGGTCAGCCTGGGTGTCGCGCCCCAGCCGCTCGATCCCGGCGATTCCGCTCTCGAGTCGTGGCCGCGCGTCATCGCGCTGGTCATTGCGCCGCCCGAAGCCGCGCCGCTCTATCTGCAGACGGTCGCGGCGCTCGCGCGCTTCTTCGAGGATGACGACGTCGTGCGGCGCCTGATCGCCGCGAAATCCGCCGCCGACGTGACGCGCCTGCCCGGCTTCGCCGAGGTCAAGATCAAGCCGCAACTCACGGTCCGCGACTTGATGCTGCACGAGGTCATGACCGCGTCGCCGCAGATGAGCGCGCGCGCGGCCGTGGGCCTCATGATCGGCAAGCGGCAGCGGGCGCTACCCGTGGTCGACGACAAACAGGAAGTGCTCGGCATCGTCACCGAGTGGGATGTGATGCGCGCGCTGGTGCCGCACATCCCGCGCGTGGTCGAGGCCGGTGAGGAAATCGAGGACCCGCCGGTGCGCGAGATCATGACCCGCTCGGTGCTGTGTGTGCCGGAAGAGATGGGTCTCGAAGAGGCCGTCAATCTCATGATCAACAAGAAGGTCGAGCAGTGTCCGGTCGTGCGCGACAGCCTGCTCGTCGGCATGCTGACCCGCTCCGACATCATCCGAAAACTGTTTGCGAGATAGGAAATGAATCAGACGCTCGGAATCATCAAACCGGATGCGGTCGCGGCCGGCAAGGCAGGCAGGATCCTCGCTCACCTCGAGCAGGCCGGCTTCAGGATCAAGGCCATCCGCATGCTTCAGCTCAGCGAGCAGCAGGCGCAGGAATTCTATGAAGTGCACCGCGCGCGCCCCTTCTACGGGTCGCTGGTCAAGTTCATGACATCGGGCCCGGCGATTCCGGTGGTGCTGGAGGCCCCGAATGCGGTCGCCCGGCTGCGCGAGGTGATCGGGGCGACGGATCCGGCGGAGGCGGCGGCGGGCACGGTCCGGAAACTGTACGCCGAGTCGAAGGAGCGGAACGCGATCCACGCCTCGGACTCGGACGAGAGCGCGGCCCGTGAAATCGCCTTTTTTTTCGGTTGACACCCCGTGAAAAATCGGCGAAATTAGACGACTATGCTGAAAGTCGATCTGGTGGAATTGGCGCGGAAAAAGCGCCGCCCAATCGACGGCAGCCTGCCCGCGGACGCTGCCCTCTGGGCCGGCGCGGGGTTTCGTCTGGCCGGGCCGCTGGCCGTGCATCTGCAGGTCCAGCAGGTCGCTGAGGATGTGGTGGCGCTGGGACGGGTCCAGGGCGAGGCGGAAGTCGCGTGCCGGCGATGCCTGGTGCCGGTGCGTGCGCCCATCGACCAGGAGGTGACGCTGGTGTTCCGGGCAGGTGTCAAGCCGGTCGATGCCGAAGCGGAGGAGATCTATCCGCTGCCGGCGCGCGGCCAGGAGCTGGACCTGAGCGGCGCACTGCGCGAGCACCTGCTGCTGGCCGTGCCGGAGTTCGTAGAGTGCCAGGATGCCTGCAAGGGGCTGTGCCCGCATTGCGGCGTGAATTTGAATGAGACCACGTGCAGCTGCGAGCGCACGCAGACCGATGATCGTTGGGCTGCGTTGCGTCAGCTGACCAACAAGGACTAATTCCGTGGCGGTACCGAAGAGAAGACAGTCGAAGCAGCGCAGACGGAAGCGGCGCGGCGCAATGAAAGCCGAGAAGCCCACCGTAAACGCCTGCCCGAAGTGCGGCGATCCGAAGCAGCCGCATCGGGTCTGCCCGTCATGCGGATATTATCGTGACGAGCAGGTCGTCGAAATAGAAGAAGTCTAAGGAGCGGACCCTCAGTGGTCCGGTTCAACCCGTGCACATCGCACTAGACGCAATGGGAACGGACCGCCACCCGGCCACGGAAGTGCTGGGGGCGGTTCGGGCTTTGCGCGATCTGCCGGGCGATTTCGAGATTCTCCTGGTCGGTGATCAGCCGGCTATCGAAACGCAGCTCGCGCAGGCGGGTGATTACCCGAAGCAGCGGCTGCACGTGGTGCACGCATCGCAGACGATCACGCCGAATGAAGGCGCCGTCACGGCGGTGCGCCGCAAGCAGGACAGCTCGATCGTGGTCGGGCTGCGCCTGCAGCAGGAGGGCAAAGCAGACGCGTTCATCAGTGCCGGCTCGACCGGCGCCGTGATGGCCGCGTCTTTGTTTTTGCTGCGGCCGCTGGCGGGCGTGGATCGTCCCTCGGTCTCGACCATCCTGCCGACCGCGGGGGCGCCCACCCTGCTGATCGATGCGGGCACCAACGTAGACAGCAAGCCGCACAACCTGCTGCAGTTCGCGCGTCTCGGCGCGGTCTATGCGCAGGACGTGCTCGGCTGCGAAGAGCCGCGGGTCGGCCTGTTGAACATCGGCGAGGAGCCGGAGAAGGGCAACGAGCTGGCGGTGGCCGCGCACGAGCTGCTGCGCGAGAGCGATCTGCGTTTCGTCGGTAATGTGGAAGGCCGCGATATCGTCAGGGGCGTCTGCGATGTGCTCGTGACGGACGGCTTTGCCGGCAATATTCTGCTCAAGTTCTACGAATCGATCGCCTCGTTCATGTACGGCATGATTGCGCGCGAGCTGGAGGCCGCGGGCGCGGAGATCGATCTCGACAAGATCTTCCACAAGTTCGACTATACGGAATACGGTGGTGCGCCGCTGCTGGGCGTGAACGGCATCTCGATCATCTGCCACGGCGGCTCGCCGCCGCGGGCGATCCGGAACGCGGTGCGCGCCGCGATCCAGTCGGTCGAGCGCGATCTGGTCGGTCATATCAAGCGCGAGCTCGCCGGGCATCCGGGCGAGGACCACGAAAGGGCTGAGATGGTGAAGGACCACTCGACAGCGGGCCGGGCATGAAAGGTCCGCAGCCGATCGTTGAGATCGCGGCCACCGGCCGTTTTCTCCCCGATAACGTGGTGACGAACTTCGATCTGATGAAGATCGTCGATACATCGGACGAGTGGATCATGCAGCGCACGGGCATCCGCGAGCGCCGCATCGCGCCGGACGGCATGGGCGCCGCGTACATGGGAACCGAAGCGGGCCGCAGCGCGATGTGCCGCGCGGGCGTGCATGCCGGCGAGATCGACCTGCTGGTGGTCGCGACCGCGACGCCGGACCGGCTGCTGCCCTCCACCGCGTGCGATATCCAGGCGATGCTGGGCGCCAGGAACGCGGCCGCCTTCGACGTTTCGGCCGCGTGCACCGGCTTCGTCTACGCGCTGAGCGTCGCGGAAGGCCACATCGCTGCCGGCCGCGGCGAAATCGCACTCGTCATCTCCACTGAAAAGATGTCGGGCATCGTGGACTGGACCGATCGCTCGACCTGCGTGCTCTTCGGCGACGGCGCCGGCGCCGCGATCGTCAGGAAAGCGGAGAACGGGCGCGGCATCATGTCGACGTTCATCCGCTCGGACGGCACGCTGGCCGAGCTGCTCTGGCGGCCTGCAGGCGGGCTGAACATCCCGTTCGACATAGCCGTGCTCGAGGAGAAGACGCACCTGGTGAAGATGGCCGGCAGCGAGGTGTTCAAGGCCGCCGTGCGCTCGATGGCCGAGGCCGCCGACCAGGCGCTGATGCGCGCCGGACTGACCGGCGACGACATCGACATCCTGATTCCGCATCAAGCCAATATCCGCATCATCGAGGCGACCGCACGCTACGCGAAGATTCCGATGGAGAAGGTCTTCGTGAACGTGGACCGGTACGGCAACATGAGCTCGGCCACTGTGCCGATTGCTCTGGATGAAGCCATCGAGCAAGGTCGTGTCAAACGCGGCGCCAACATTCTCACGGTCGCGTTCGGTGCCGGCTTCACCTGGGGCTCATCGGTCATCCGTTGGTAGCGCTCCTGTTCGCGGGCCAGGGCTCGCAATTCGTCGGCATGGGCCGTGACCTCGCCGCAGCCTTTCCCGTCGCGCGTCAGGTATTCGAGGAAGCGGACGAGGTGCTCGGCGTGGCGCTCTCACGCGTCATGTGGGAAGGGCCCGAGGACGAGCTGACGCGCACGCACAACGCGCAGCCCGCCATTCTCGTGCATTCGATTGCCGTCCACCGCGTGCTCGCGGCAAAACTGCCGGATATTTCCTTTGCCGCCGGTCACTCGCTGGGCGAGTTCAGCGCCTACGTCGCGGCCGGCACGCTCACGCTCGCAGACGCGGTGCGCACCGTGCGCCGGCGCGGTGAGCTGATGTTTCGCGCGGGGCAGGACACTCCCGGCACCATGGCGGCCGTGCTCGGCATGGAAGCTGGCGCGCTCGAGCAGGTCTGTCTGGATGCTTCGGCGCAAGGTGGCGTGTGCGTGCCCGCCAACTACAATTCGCCCGGCCAGCTCGTGATCAGCGGCGACGTGCCGACCGTGCAGATCGCGATGGAGCGCGCGAAGCAGATGGGCGCGAAGCGCGCAGTGCAGCTGAACGTGAGCGGCGCGTTCCACTCGCCGCTGATGTCTCAGGCCGAGGCCGGGCTGCAGGCGCAGCTGGCGGACGTCGAATTTCGGCCACCGCACTTTCCGGTCGTCTCGAACGTGAACGCACAGCCCATCCGCGAGGTCGTAGCTGCGCGCCGGCTGCTGATCGAACAGCTCACCAGTCCGGTGCGCTGGACTGCGTGCATTAAGACCATGCTCGGCAGCGGCGTGAGCGAGTTCATCGAGCTGGGGCCGGGCAAGGTGCTGACCGGTCTCATGAAACGAATCGACCGGAGCGCTGCGGCGCGCGCGGTCGGCACCGCGCGCGAGATTGCGGAATGGCAACAGCCCGGCTGAGCGGCCAGGTCGCGCTCGTAACCGGCGGCAGCCGCGGTATCGGCAAGAGCATTTGCGAGCAGCTGGCGCGTGACGGCGCACGGCTCGCGGTGGTTGCGCGCGACGGCGCCCGTGCCGAGACAGCCGCGGCGGAGCTCGAGGGTGAAGGCCATCGAGGCTACGCGTGCGACGTGTCGGACGCGGCCGCGGTCGATGCGCTGGTCAAGCAGGTCGAGCAGGAGCTGGGCAGCATCGACATCCTGGTCAACAATGCGGGCGTGACCGCGGACAACCTGCTGGTGCGCATCGATGACGAAGCCTGGGACAAGGTCATCGATACGAACCTCAAGGGCGCGTTCAACCTGACACGCGCCGCGGCGCGCGGCATGATGCGGCGGCGCAAGGGGCGCATCATCAACATTTCGAGCGTGGTCGGGCTGACCGGCAACAAGGGGCAGGCGAACTATGCAGCCTCGAAGGCCGGCCTGATCGGGCTGACCAAGGCGGTTGCGAAAGAGCTCGCAAGCCGGTCGGTTCTGTGCAATGCCGTCGCGCCCGGCTTCATTGAGACGGAAATGACGGCAAATCTGGACGAAGATACGAAAGCGGCGCTGATCCAGCAGATCGCGCTCGGGCGGCTCGGCTCCGGTGATGATGTGGCCGCTGCCGTGCGGTTTCTGGCTGGTCCCGACGCCAGCTATATTACCGGCCAGGTCATAGTCGTCGATTGCGGAATTGTCCATTAAAAACGAACGGGGAGGATTCCATGGCGGACATCGAAGGCTAGGTTAAATAGATAATCATCAACGA
>JBQTJO010000255.1:0-2172 GCA_052387015.1 Gemmatimonadota bacterium | reverse complement strand
CTGGAAGGCAGACGCGCAATGATAGCACCGAGGGTTTCCTGCCCCGCCGCGGCCTCGACATACGCGAAGGTGGCGCGCAGAGCCGCGCCCTTTGCAACCGCCATCATGCGCTCAGCACGGCGAGCTGCTTGCGGTCGACCTTGCCCGAGCCCAGTCGCGGGATCTCGGCCACGAAGCACACGCTCTTCGGAACCTTGTTTCTGGCGAGCCGCGCGCGCGCGTAGTCGATAATGAACTGCTCCGTGACATGGCCGGACTTCACCACGAATACCTTTCCGATTTCGCCCCACAACGGATCGGGCACGCCGATCACTGCGGCCTCGGCGACACCCGGGCATGCTGCGAGCACCGCCTCGATCTCGGCCGGAAACACATTCTCACCGCCGCTGATGTACATTTCCCTGGTGCGGCCGGCGATCGTGTACGCGCCATCGGACGCGCGCATCGCGATATCGCCGGTGCGCAGCCAGCCGCCGGGTGTGATTGCGCCGGCCGTGCGCACCGGATCGCTGAGATAGCCAGCGAACATCTGGGGACCGCGCAGCAACAGCTCGCCGAGCTGGCCGGCACCGGCTTCCATACCCTCGGCGTCTACCAGCTTCATGTCCAGCCACGGCATCGGCCAGCCGACGACGCCGGGGCGCACGAGCGCCTGTTCGGCTGAAATCGTGAAGCAGTTCGGGCCACACTCGGTGAGCCCGTATCCTTCACGCACGCGGTAGCCCGCCGCGCGCACCTTCTCGAGGACGGCGGCCGGACACGCTGCACCACCGGACACGAACGACCGCAGCCGGGGCAGCTCTACTCCCCAATTGCGCGCCCCGAGTAACATCAGCAATTGCGTGGGCACGGTCAGCGCGAACGTGCACCCCTCCTCGCGCAATCCACTCATGAAATCCGCGGGCTCGAACTTCTCCATCAGGACGACCGTGCCGCCCCGCTGCCAGAGCGGCGTCGCGAAGACATTCCAGCCGCCCGTATGGAAGCAGGGCGTTGTAATCGGTGCCACATCCTCGTGCGTCAGCTCCCACCCGATCGCCGTCGCGATTGCGTTGTAGAAGATCTGGCGCTGTGGCAGAACGGCGCCCTTCGGCGCACCCGTACTGCCGGACGTGTAGAGAATCAGCAGCGGGTCTTCCGGATCGATTGCCGCTTCCGCAGCCGCCCCGCCCGCACGCAGCAGTGCCGGGTACTCCACGTCGAGATCATACCAGTTGATGCCGGCGTCCCGGCCGCGCGTGGCGTCCTCGGCCGGCGCGCGGAATGCGCCCTCGCCGAAGCAGACCCGCACGCCGGCGTGCGCCAGCACCGGGCCCAGCTCCGCGGCCGCGAGGCGCCAGTTGAAGGGAACCAGGGCCGCGCCCATTCGGCCACAGGCAAAGAACAGATCGATCAGCTCGACGCGGTTGCTGCACAGCGCGCCCACCCGATCGCCGCGACCGATGCCTATCTGCTGCAGCGCCGCAGTCGCGCGTTGCGCACGCGCATCCAGCTCGGCATACGTGAATCGCATACCGGTGATCCGGTCTACGAGCGCAATCCGATCCGGCGCCGTGTTGCGCCAGCGCCGTAATGGGTCCGGCTGAGCGGGGAACAACGGCGCGAAACTCATCATCTACTTTGCGATGCCGAAGAACTGCAGCATTTCGAGTGTCGCGTCGGGACCCTTCGCATCCGTGTAAGTCCCGTTGGGCGAGCCGCCGGACCACGCATGTCCCAGCTCGTGCACGGTCATGCTGAGCACGAGCAGCCCGCCGTTCCCGTCGAGTGTGATCGCGCGCGTCACGGCGTAATCGTTCTCGATCGTGAGATTGGCGTCGGACTCGCCGACTGCCACACCGATCCGCCTCGCGATGGCCAGCCATTGCTGCTCGAGCTGAGCGGCGTGCAGCGGCGGCACCACCGCGTCATTCAATCCGTGCATCACCAATACGGGCATCATACGCGCCTGCGCGCCCATGGCTTCGTGCGCGAGCTTGCCTTGTCCGACCGGGTCAGGCCCTCCCGCGGCCATCGCGTTGCGCGCATCCGCCAGCGTCTCACTCGCCTTGAACTCGATGCCCGAGTGCAACGCGAGTGCCGCATACAGCTCCGGATGCGTGACCGCGACCACGTTGGCCATGGCCGCTCCCGCGGAGATGCCCGCCATGAACACGCGCGCAGCATCGACGC
>JBQTJO010000254.1:0-6833 GCA_052387015.1 Gemmatimonadota bacterium | reverse complement strand
CCGCGGGCCGGTCGACCCGATGTCCATGCCGGGGCGCTTCCGGACAGCTTCCAGTCCCTTGTGAACCTGGATCTGTCCGGCGGTATAATTGTCGGCTTTCGCCATGCCTTATCTGCGCGGTTGATGGGGTGGAAAACGACTGTGGAATATACACTTCTGAGAGGGAAAAGTTTAGTGAAACAAGGGGTGTTTCGGAGTAGGGCAGAATGTCGGAGTAGGGGAGTAAGGGTGTAAGGGTTAGGGGAGAGTGTGAATGGAATAGTGTCACCCCTACTCCCCTACTCCCCTTCTCCCCTACTCCCCTACGCATTCATCTGGAAGCGGATCCGCTCGCTCCTGCCGCGACTGCGGCCGGCATTGACGCGCGTCAGGATGTCGCGCTCCATCATCTTCAATTCATTCATCCAGGCGCTCGATCGGACGCCCACGATGAGCGTGCCCTGTGAGACGCGCAGCGGCTCGGTGACGGCCGCGATGGCGGGTCCGACCCGCTCGCCCCATTCGGGCACCACGCTGGCCGCTTCGATCTGCTCGCCGAGACCGGATTTCTCCAGGTATTTCTGGAGCGCCTCGCGCACCTGCTTCGGGCCGCTGTCCTTCTTGCTCACGTCAGAATTCTGCCCCCGGCGATATGCCACGCCTCCAGCCGGCCGCCGCGCAGCTGAACATCCGAGTCCTTGGGCGCGGTCAGAATGACCTGCCCTTTTTCCTCCGCTTCCAGCAGCTCCAATATGCGTGCCGAGCGCGCCGCATCCAGCTCCGCGAAGACGTCGTCGAGCAGCACCACGCAATCCCGGCCGCGCGCCGCGTGGATCGTCTCCGCCTCGATCATGCGCAGCACGATGGCGGCGGTCCGAACCTGTCCGCCGGAGCCGAACTCTCGCAAGTCGGCGTCGCCCGCCGCGCCATCCAAGACCAGTTCGAGGTGATCACGGTGCGGTCCCGCGTGCGTCATGCCGCGCTCGCGGTCGCGCTGTACGCACTTCTCCAGCTCCTTCCGATATGCCTCGCGCACGACCTCCGCGTCGGCGAGGTCGACGAGCCCGCGCACGCCGGCCATATAGCGGATCCGGCCCGGCGTGCCGCCGCTGATGGCCTGATACTTGGCCGTGTAGCTGGCCGCGTGGCGGGCGACCCAGTTCGCGCGGTCCCGCATGACGCGCGCGCCGCTCTCGCTCAGTCCTTCATCCCACGCCGCCAGCAGCGCCGTGTCGGCGCGCCCGCTCTTCAACAAAGCGTTGCGGTTCTTGAGCAGCTGGCGGTAGCGCTGGAGGGCGGCCAGATAGCCCGGCTGATTGACCGACAGCACGATATCGAGGAAGCGTCGCCGCTCGCTGGGCGCGCCGGTGACGATCGAAACGTCGGACGGCGAGAAGACCACCGCGCCGATGCGGCCGATCGCATCCGCCAGGCGCTCCGGCTCGGCCTCGTCGAGGGCAACGCGCTTCTTGCGCGTGCGCAGCTCGTAGCCGGCTTCGATCTGCAGTGCGCGCCCGTCCGTGTCGAGGCCGGCGCGCAGGTGAAAGACGCCCGCGCCGAAGCGCACCAGCTGGTCATCGCTCGCGCCGCGGAAGGAGCGGAAGATCTCGAGGTAGTAGATCGCCTCGAGCAGGTTGGTCTTGCCCGAGCCGTTGTCGCCGATGATCGCAACGCCCTGCGCCGGGAAGCTCAGCTCCAAGTCGTTGAAGTTGCGATAGTCGCGCAGGCGGATGTTTTTTAGAACGGTGGGCATTTATACCACACAGATTACACGGATTGGCACAGCTTACACAGAGCGTGTCGGTCCAAGGTATTTTCATCTACCCGATGTTAGCCGGTCCGCTTGGGCAGGATCTAGTTTGCGTTTGTCATTAATTGACGAGCGGCTGCGGCATTGATTCGAACGCCGGACCTCAATAGTGCTAGCGCGAGAACAGGGTCGCCTCCCGCCGCGACATGACGCCCTGTCTCAATGGCAGGAATGTCGGGGATGACGCCTAACTTCTCGAGCCGCTCTCCGTTGTAGAGGACGAAATCAGACACGGTCACATAGACGCCCATCTGTTCGTCGGAAGGAAAATATTGGCTGGCCATGACCATTCCAGCGGTCCTGTCACCGATGATCGTTGCCTTCCCTTGAAGCTGCATTAGCCGCGCGAAGATCTCAGCGGCGGATGCGGTTTCGCTATCGACGAGCACGGACATTCTTGAGCTGATCCGATCCTTCTTGGGTTTAGCGACGAATTTCTCCGTGCTGGTTCGCAAGTGCAGGTCACCGACCAAGAGTTCTTCATCGACGAAATAACTCAGGAGCCTGGTGAGTGTCTCAATGGATCCGCCGGGGTTTCCCCGAAGGTCCATAACTAGCACCCGGTGCTTTCGCGCGCGCTTGATGACGTCATCCAAGCCTTTGTCGACACCAGCAAAGTGCGGCAGCCGCCATACGAACACACTGTCCGCAATGGATAGTTGAACGTGCGAGGTTGCAAACTTTGCGCTATCGATTGCTTGCGCATATAGGCGCCGGAAGTTCGCTCCTCGCATCTTCAACATTCCAGTCGTGTCTGCTCGGAGGATTAACGTGCTCATGCCACCGTCGACTCCGCGCACTCTTAGCTCGAGTGGCTGAATGGAATCCGCTGCCAGGAATTCGGCTACAACCCGGCCGTGGTTCGATCGTGTAAGCCGTTGACCGGAGAACTCCACAATCTCATCTCCAAGACGCAGGCCAGCGCAGTCTGCTTGACTACCGGCATCGACATTCGTTACCAGCGGACTGTCGCCGAAGAAACGAAAGCCAAGATGGTAATCCCATAGCCCAATTCGCGAATTGACGACGAATTGGGTGTGCGAGTCGTCCAACGATTCCATTAACCGTGAGATCGCGCGATATCGTTGTTGGGCCGTCTGTGCACGCCTGAGTTCGTCTCGAGCGGCCTGATGCAGACTATCAACGTTAATACCGCGGAACGCTGGGTCATAATATCCACGTTTCAGCGCGTCGTATGCGGAACTCAATGCGCGCTGCGCTTGAGCAATCTCTTCCCCCCGCCGGGTTTGGGCCGATATGGATGCCGGTCCGCTTCCAAGCGCTACGGCAAACACAAAACACCACCCTATACTCCGAAGCATCATCGCTCCCTGATATATGAACTGAGGCGCCCCTGTTTACAGAAGCGGAGACGGTAATCCCAATTTGCTCCGCTGGCATCTGATAGCCGTCACGCTGCTCCTGATTGGCGCGTCCATTCTGTGAAAGCTGTGCAAATCTGAGTAATCTGTGTGAACACGTCCTCACGAACCCCGAAACTCAGCGCCCCTCTTCTCCAGAAAAGCCGCCATACCCTCGCGCATGTCCGCGGTCGATGCGAGCAGCCCGAACATGTGGGCCTCCAGCCGCTGCGCGTCTTCCGTGCTCGCGTGATAGCTGTTGTCGACCGCCTGGATGGCGAGCGCGACCGCGACCGGCCCGTTCGCCGCGATCTTGCGCGCCAGCGCTTCCGCGGTCGCGATCAGCTCCGCCTGCGGCACCACGTGATTGACCAGACCGATGCGATGCGCTTCGCGCGCGTCGATCAGCTCGCCGGTCAGCATCAGCTCGAGCGCGCGCCCGCGGCCCACCACGCGCGGCAAACGGAAAGTGCCGCCGTATCCCGGAATGATGCCGAGCTTCACCTCGGGCAGCCCGAGCTTCGCATTATCGCTCGCGATGCGAATGTGACAAGCGAGCGCGAATTCCAGGCCGCCGCCGAGGGCGAAGCCGTTGACCGCCGCGAGCACCGGCATGGGCAGCGTCTCGATCAGCCGCAGCGTGTCCTGCCCCGCGCGCGATACGTCGATGCCGCTCAGCGGCGTCATGCGCGCCAGCTCGGCGATATCCGCGCCCGCAATGAACGCCTTCTCGCCCGCGCCCGTCAGAATGACGGCGCGAATCGCGTCATCGACGCGCAGCGCCTCGAATGCGCGCTTCAGCTCCGCGACCGTCGCAGCATTCAGGGCGTTCAACTTGTCCGGCCGGTTGACCGTGACGACCGCAACCGGCTCGCGCCGCTCGATGCCGATAAACTGGAACTCGCCGCTCATTGCCTTTCCTTTCCACGAACGATGCCCTCGACCGCGCGCGCGGGCTCGAACCACGTTTGCGCCGCATTCTGAATGCTTGCGGGCGTGACCGCGCGGATGCGACGCTCGAATTCGACCATCTCGGCAATCCCCTCGCCCAGCATGCAGGCGTGCATCAGCTCGGCCAGCTGCGCAGCATTCGTCTGGCTGCGAATCTGCCAGGTGCCAATCGTGTAACGCTGCGCGCGCGTCACTTCTTCGACCGGCAACGGCTCGGTCGCGAGCCGGTCGAACTGCTCGAGCAGCGCGCCACGCGCCTCCTCCTCGCGCTCCGGTGAAGTCGCGATGTAGGCGACGAAGGCGCCGCCCAGCCAGCGTGCGATCGGCATCAGGCTCACCGTGTACGCCAGCGATCGCTTGCTGCGCAATTCTTCGAACAACCGGCCGCCCAGGCCGCCGACCGCGTTGGCGAGAACCTGGAGCGTGTAGCTGTCCGGGTGCTCGTGTGCCGGTCCGGGAAACGCGAGCGCAAGCGCGGTCTGCGCCTTCTCACGGAATTCGACGTCGCGTGTGCCACCCTGCCACTGCACACGCTGCGGCTTAACGCCTCCCTGTAGCGCAGTTCCGTGGCGCCTCCCCGTAGCGCCTTCCGATCGAGGTAGGACGCCGGCAATCGCGCGCGCGGTCGTGCCGGGGTCGACGTCGCCAACCACGAAAGCCCATGGCTGCGAGCGCACCCGCGCGGCATGCCATGCGCCCGCTTCGGCCGGCGTTGCGTGCGTGAGCGAGCGTTCGACAGCGCCGATCGTGTTGCCGTACGCATGCCCGCGGAACGCCTGCTGCATAGCGAGCCGCAGTGGATAGCGATACATGTCATCCCGGCTGTGCTGCACGTCGGCCAGCGCGAGCTTGCGCTCGACAGCGAACTCGGGCGCGGGGAAGCTGGCGTCGAACGCCACGTCGGCAAGCAGCTCGAGCGCCTGCTCGAAATGCCGGGCCGGCACCGTGATCTCCCAATCGATGAGATCCGCACTCACCGATGGCGATATGCTGCCGCCCATTGCTTCGGCCAGCTGTGCGATCTGCGCGGCCGTGCGGCGCTGCGTGCCTTTGAGCGAGGTGCGCGCCATCAGACCGGTCAGCCCGGCATTGGATGGCGACTCGTCGTGCACGCCGCCGCGCGCGGCCAGCGCGATCGTCACGAGCGGAATGTTCGATTTGCGCTTGATGGTCGCGCGCGCACCGCCGTCGAGAGCGTAGCTGTGTACGCCGCTCGTGATGTCAGCCTGCATGCGGCCTCACATCCTCGGCGGCGATCGATACGGGCGCGGCGGAATCGGGACGGTACAGCAGCACGGCCGCGGCGTCGGCATCGAGATACGTGCGGGCCACGCGCTGGACGTCCGCGCGCGTGGCGCTCAGGATGCGGTCGAGGTAGGTGACGCCCAGGCGCCAATCGCCGAGTGCGGCCCAATCCGCGAGAAAGCTCGCCTGTCCTTCCATGGTCTCGAGAGCGCGCAGCATGCGCGCTTCCAGTATGCTCTGCGCGCGCGCGATATCGGCGTCGATGATGGTATCTTCCGAGCGCGCGGCTTGGACCGTCTGGAAGATCGCTTGCACGCATGCGCGTGTATCCGCCGGCTCCGCTTCCGCGGCGATCCCGAACATGCCGATCTCGGTCGGCGTGTAGTTGTGCGCGCTGATGCCGGATGCGAGGCCGGATTCGCGCACATTGCGATAGAGGTGAGAGGCGCGGCCCTGACCCAGCACCAGCGCCAGCAGGTCGAGGTAGGGCGTGTCGCGATGCAGCGTCGGTTCCGTGTGCCAGCCGATCTCGATGCGCGTCTGCACCACGTCGCCGGCGATCTCACGGAAACGAAACCGCTTCGCGTCCGGCTCGCGCGGTCCGCGATCGCGCGCGGGCTCGCCCGCCCGCATGGCCGCGTACTTGCGCGCGACCAGCTCGAGCACGCGCTCGGCCGTCACAGCACCCGAAATCACGAGCACGATCGACGCCGCGCGGTAGTAGCGCTCGAAAAAGCCCGCCACATCGTCGCGCGTAAAATCGCGCAGCTGCTCTTCCCGGCCGATCCGCCAGCGACGCATGCGATGCCGGTCGAACATCAGCTCGTGCAGCGTTTCGCGAGCCATGGACCCCGGATTGTCCAGCTTGCGTTTCGCCTCCTGGATGATGACGAGCAGCTCCTTGCGCAGCTCTTCCGCATCGATCAGCGCATTGAGCAGCGCATCGCTCTGGATGTCGAGACCGTGCGCCAGCGCGGAGGCGGGCAGCACCGTGTAGTAGGAAGTGTGGTCGTAGATCGTGCTCGCGTTCAGGTAGCCGCCGGCACTCTTGGTCTCGCGCGCGATCTGGCCGGGACCGCGCGTCGGCGTGCCCTTGAAGAACATGTGCTCGAGCACGTGGCTGATGCCCACCCACTCGTCCGGCTCGTCGAAATAGCCGGCCAGCACGTGCGTGAAGATGGCGACCACCGGCGCGCTGCGATCCTCTCGCACCAGCACGCGCAATCCGTTCGCCAGTTTCGTTTCTTTTACTTCGAATCCGGCCAGAATTGAATTCATAGGACCCGGGAACGTAGAATGACGACCACTATGCGACAACCGTGGCTGCCGCGCTGGCGGCACGCGAAGCCGATCATCGGCATGGTGCACCTGCCGCCCCTGCCCGGCTCGCCCCGCTGGCAGGGCTCGATGCAGGCGGTGCTCGAGGCCGCGGCGCGCGACGCCGAAGCGCTCGCGCAGGGTGGTGTGGACGGCATCATCGTCGAGAA
>JBQTJO010000253.1:0-5920 GCA_052387015.1 Gemmatimonadota bacterium | reverse complement strand
TCCCTTCGCTCCCCATCGCTCCCATCGCTCCCATCGCTCCCATCGCTCCCATCGCTCTCATCGCTCCCATCGCTCCCATCGCTCCCATCGCTCCCATCGCTCCCATCGCTCCCCATCGCTCCCATCGCTCCCCATCGCTCTCATCGCTCTCATCGCTCCCATCGCTCCCCATCGCTCCCATCGCTCCCATCGCTCCCATCGCTCTCATCGCAAACTAGGGCAGCCTGATTTTCCTGCCGGGCAGCAGACTCCTCGAGCGCAATCCCGGATTCAAGGCCTGGATCCTCGCGACGGTCGTGCCGTGTCGCTCCGCGATCTCGCTCAACGTGTCGCCCTTGCGAATCGTGTAGCTGCGCCCGCTCGCGCGCGGCGCAGGCTGCTCACGCTCCGTTTCGAAGACGGCCGCGTCGTCATTGCCGCGATTGTACGCGGCCAGTCGCGCGCCGATCGCATCCTCGACGCGCTTCGCGCGCCAGGTCGACGGCACGTTGTTGCTGATGATGCTGAAGGCGAGGCGCTCGCCGCCCGCGGCGTTCACGTAACCCGAGAGCGCGGATACGTTGTCGATCGTGCCGGTCTTCGCCTTCAGGTTGCCTTGCGCGGCGGTGCCGCCCATGCGGCGCAGCCCGCCCGGCACACCGGCCTCCGGCAGCGTCGACCAGTACGCTTCCCACATCGGCGATTTCTCCATGAAGGAGAGCAGGTGAATGATCGTGCGCGCTGAGGTGCGGTCGAGCACCGAGAGGCCCGAGCCGTCATCCATGTGCAGATCGTCCGCGACTTCGCCGGTCTCCTTGCGCAGCAGCGTCTGCACGGCCCTGAAGCCGCCTGCAACACTGCCTTCACCACCGGCGACGCGGCCGACCGTGCGCAGCGCCTGCTCCGCCATCAGGTTGTGGCTCTTCTTGTTGATCACGTCCAGAATCTCGATCAGCGGCGGCGACTGGTGGATCGCGAGCACGCGCAGTGGCGCGACCGAATCCAGCGCGGGCGCGAACACCGACCGGCCGGTCACGCTCGAGCTCTCGGGCTCCGTGACCGATCTCACGCCACCGGTCACGTTGATGCCTTTGTCGATCAAAATCTGGCGGAAGACACCCGCCGCGTAACGCGGCGGATCCGAGACCGGAATCGTGCGCAGAATGGCGCTCGTGGCGCGGCTGATCTGACCGCGCACCAGAATCGGACCGTCGTAGGCGGTGCGCGTTGCGCTGATCCACGAGCGGCCGCGCGCGACCGTCGTCGCTTCATTGACCACGACAATGCCGTGCGAGCCGTCCACCAGCGCTATGGCCGGGCGCTCGCCGACCGCACCGGGCGTGATCCGCAGCGTCGCAATGTTCTCCGCATACGAGAGCGCGCTGGCCGGCGCCGCGTACGACGCATTGATGTAATCCTCCTGCCAGCCCGCGCCGCTGCCGGATCCCTCGAAATACGAGCCGTCGCCGATGATCTCGCCGCGGACCTCGCGCACGCCCAGTGCCAGCAGCGTGTCCGCGAAGGCATGCCAGACGCCATCGCGCCGGCCGAACCGCGCCGAAAACGAAGGATCGCCGGTACCGTACACGACGACGTCGCCATTCAGCACTCCACCTTCGATGCGACCGTCCGTGAGCAGGAACGTGTTGTAGCGGAACTGGGGTCCCAGGTAGTACAGCGCGGCGGCGGTCGTGAAGAGCTTCAGGTTGGAAGCCGGCGTGAGCGGCACATCACCGTTGTGATCGAACAGCGTATCGCCCTTCTCCAGCGAAACGACCATCACCCCCCACCGGTCGCCCTGCCAGTCCGGCGAGTCGATCATCCGCTCCAGGTCGCGGGCAAGGCGCGTGTCCGCGGCGGCAGGCGCGGACCCGGAAACTGTCAGCGCCGGCCGCGACGGCGTGGTCGGCGCCAGCATCTCCTGCGCCGGCAGCAACCCGAAAATCGGTATCAGGACCAGAAATGCGACAGAAATCCGCATGTGATTCGGCTTCAATCCATAGTCAACACGTTAGTTCCGCCCAAAAGAGCAAGAGGAAGGCCACGCACCGCCGGGCGGAATCTTCGTTGCCGGTGCGTGCTTCAGCGTCCCGCCAATCTACGGCGAGCCCCGCGGGTTGAGTACAGTTTTCACGCAGCCGGTAGCTCTTTTCACAGCTGAAAGGTGCCGCGAGTTCCCGATTGCAGGCGGCGGAATTAGTATTGCCCGGCATGATTATGGGTACGGGCCTGGATCTGGTGGCGGTCGCGCGCTTCGCGCGCTTCATCGAGCGGCACGGCGAGCCCGGGCTGCAGCGCCTCTTCGCGCCCTCCGAATGCGAGTACTGCCTTGCGCACGTCGAGCCGGCGCCCTTCTTCGCGGTTCGCTTCGCGGCCAAGGAGGCGTTCTACAAGGCGGTCGGCACCGGCATCGGCCCGGCCGGCGGGTGGAAAGACGTCGAAGTCGTGCGCCTTGCATCCGGCCGGCCGCGCCTGCTGCTGCACGGCCGGGCGGCCGGGCTGGTGCACGAGCTCCAGATCCGGAGCATCCACCTGTCGCTTTCGCACACCGCCGAAATGGCGGCGGCTCTGGTCGTTCTCGAAAGCTGAGTGGCTCCGAAAATGCATGAGCGTGGAGGGCCCTTGCGCGGCCGTTCATCGCCGGCGAGCTTCGGTTGACACACTGCCGAGGTCCCGAGCGATGAAGCGCCTCCCGAAGGGGTAGTGCGCTTTTTTATTTCACCAGACAACCCGGAAAGTGCAGGAAGCTATGGCGGAAACGCTTCGCGTTCTCATCGCAGATGATGAAACGCTGCACAATCTCGCGCTCACGAGTCAGCTCGAGACGCTCGGCCATGAGGTCGTGGCGACCGCGACCAACGGGAAGGAAGCCGTCGACCTCGCGCGCGCGACGCAACCCGATGTGGTCTTCCTCGACATCCGCATGCCGCAGATGAGCGGCCCCGAAGCCGCCCACCTGATCGCGCAGGATCGGCCGATCCCGATCATCATTCTCTCGGCGTACAGCGATGCGCGTACGGTCGATGAAGCGATCAAGGCGCCGGTGTTTCACTACCTGGTCAAGCCGGTCGATCCAGACGACCTCGGCCCCGCCATCGGCGTCGCGCGAGCGCGCTTCGACGAGTGGCTCGATGCCCGCCGCCAGCGCGACATGCTGGAGCTGAAGCTCGAGGAGCGCAAGCTGGTGGAGCGCGCCAAGGGGCTGCTGATGGAATCGCGAGGGCTGAGCGAGCGCGAGGCGTACCGCTTCCTCCAGAAGACGAGTCAGGACAAGAACACGCCGATGGTCGACCTCGCGCGCAAGATTCTGCTCGCGGCGCCGCTCCTCCAGAAGGAATCATAGCCCCGGCTCCATGCGTCCGGCTCTGAACGCATCTGCAACGGCAGACGCAACCGAGGCCCGCGTGGCGACGTCGGGCCTCGAACCATCCGGTGCCGAGCCACCATCGATTCTGGTGGTGGACGACGAGCCGATGGCGCGTCAGATGTTCACCGACCTGCTCGAAGCGCACGGCTTCCGCGTCATCTCGGTCGCGCGCGGCGAGGAAGCGTTCGCCTTCCTGCCGGAAGTCGATCTGGTCGTGCTGGACGCGATGCTGCCGGGTCGCGATGGCTGGTCGATCTGCAGAGAGATCAAGAACAAATACGATCCGCTGCTGCCGATCATCATGGTCACCGCGCGCACCGCACCGGAGGACGTGGTGCGGACGTTCACGGCCGGCGCGGATGACTACGTCTCCAAGCCGTTCCATGTCGCCGAGCTGACCGCGCGCATCGAATCGCGCCTGCGCGTGCACCGCGCGGAGCTGACCATCAAGCGGACGAACGAGCAGCTGCGCGAGCTGGCGGATCAGAACTATCAGCTGTACGAGCAGGCGCGGCGGGATGCCGAAGAACGGGCGCTGCTGCTGCGCGAGCTGGATCACCGCGTCCGCAACAACATGGCGGTGATCACCGGGCTGGTCAGCATGGAGCGGAACCGCAAGCCGCCGCGCGGCGTGGGCGAGGCGCTCGAATCGCTCGAGAACCGGCTGCGCTCCTTCATCCTGGTCCACGAGGCTTTGCGCCGGCAGAACTACAAGGGTGTGCCGATCCGCGAGACGACCGAGAAGCTCGCGCAGCGCCTGCGCAATGCGTGGGACGTCGCGCAACACATCGACCTGCGCATCGAGGGTGATTCACCGATACTCGATGAGAAGCAGGGCTTCGCGACCTCGCTCATCCTGAACGAACTGATCACCAACGCGTTCCGCCATGGCCTGCCCAGCCCCATGCACGGCACCGTGCGCATCTCGATCAAGCAGATCGACGGCAGAGTGCGCATCGAGGTCGCGGATGATGGCGTCGGCACGAACCTGCAGAAGAACTCGGATGTGGTGGGCAGCGGCAGGTCGATCGTGAACGCGCTCGCGCACGATGAGCTGAACGGCACGTTCGAGTTCAAGTCGGATGAGCACGGCACCGTCGCGGCCGTGGAATTCCCGCAGTCCAGGCGATTCTAGGTATTATAATCCAGAACTATTTCGATTTAATGTGCCGACTCCAGGTGCCGTGATCCGGTGCCGAAGTTCTGTGCCGAATTGATGTGTCGACTTCGGCACATGAAGGCGGCACCTGAGATCGGCACCCAACACCGGCACTTTGAATCGGCACCTGACTGCGATTTCCCCCGAGCGTCTACTTGCGAGGCTGATGCGGGTGTTCCGGGCGCGCCGGATGGCGACATTCGAGACGCTGCTCGGCATCGAGCCGCAGACACGCGTGGTGGATGTGGGAGGTTCGTTCTTCAATTGGCACCTGAGCCGCAAGCGCCCCTACGTAATTCTCGTCAACTTGAAGCCCGAATTCATTGGTGATCCGGCACCGGACCTCAGCTGTTCGAGAGTGGTTGCAGATGGCAGAATGCTGCCGTTTCGCTCCGGGTCGGTGGACGTTGTGTTCTGCAACTCGGTCATCGAGCATGTGGGCGGGCGCGACGATCAGGCGGCATTAGCCTCTGAAATCCGGCGGGTGGGTGGGAAGTATTGTGTGCAGACGCCGCATCGCTACGCGCCGATCGAGCCCCACTTCCTGTTTCCTTTTTTTCAGTTCCTGCCGAAACGAGTGCGCGTCCTGATCGCGCGCTACTTCACGCCGATGGGATGGATCTATCGGCCGACGCCCGCACAGATCCGCGAGCTCGTCGATGAAATAAGACTGCTCGGCCCGCGCGAGGTCTCCGCGATGTTCCGCGACGGCCAGCTCGCGACCGAGCGATTTCTCGGCCTTCCCAAATCCATCATCGCGTACCGAACCGACGGCGCTGGGGAGATGGGGAGTAGGGGAGTAGGGGAGTAGGGGAGTAGGGGAGTAGGGGAGTAGGGGGGAAATTTGACTGGTCGCCCTCTACCCCTGGAGCGCATTCTAGATTGTAATCGTTGCCTGCTTGCACACCGGCGGACAGTCCGGCCCGTTCGGCCGGTTCAGCCTGTATGCCGGTGTAAAATCCCTCGACGTCGCCTCGCCGTTTCTGGTAACACGCACCGTCACCTGATCCGGCGTCTGATTCATCGCGAAACCGCGGCACTCCTGGCCCGCGCGGCAGGTGAAGCTGTGAATGACCTGTCCGCCGCTACTCACGCTCACCGTGACGTCCTGCTGCTGAACGCCGCTCAATACCACGAACAAACCGTTCTCGCAGCCGATCAGCGTGCACGCGCGTTCGGGCTCGGGACCGGTGCCGGCGCACGCGAAGCAGAAGAGTAGGAGTAACCAACGCATAGATAACAATTCGAAGTCAGGTGCCGAAGTAAGGTGCCGACGTCGCGAGCCGCAGTTACTGTGCCGATTTTAACGGTCACCGCCAAAACGCCGGCGGTCAGGGTTACTGGGTACGGATACCGCAACTTGGCGGTACCGGTAACCGTAACGGTTTGCGTTTAAGCCGGAGCGGTAGCGGTAC
>JBQTJO010000252.1:0-3200 GCA_052387015.1 Gemmatimonadota bacterium | reverse complement strand
GCTCTCGGCTCGCTTCTGCGCCACATTCCGGAGGCGTTTGGGTCCGAGTATACCGGCAGCAAGAAGTATCATCTGGTCGTCGGGCGTGGTTCATCGGATGAGGTCCGAAGTGTATTGCAGCGAATCGCAAGCGACGGCTATCTGACGGACAGATCGATTTTGCGACCGTGTGCGCTGACGAGCGTGGTTGCAAAGATGCTGACATCCTGGATCGAGGGACTGAAGGAGGGCTAGCCGACGCGCAGTTCCGGTTTATGGTTTCGGTTTATGGTTTCGCAGTCCCGAGGAGAGTCGAGACAATACACCGAAACAATACACCGAAACAATACTACGGTGCCAAACAAAAGCCCCGCGATTTCTCACGGGGCTTTTGTTTGTCAATCGGCCGGAGCGCCTTCCTCCTCTTCCTGCATGCCGGGGAACAACTCCCGCGCACGCTCGGCAAAGACGTCCGGTTCCTCTTCCGGCGCGAGCTCGACCGAGAACTCGATGTCGTGGTTCCGGTAAACGCCGGTACCGGCCGGAATGAGGTGACCGATGATGATGTTCTCCTTCAGGCCGATCAGCTCGTCGCGCGCACCGCGGACCGCCGCGTCGGTCAGAACGCGGGTGGTCTCCTGGAACGAAGCGGCCGAGATGAACGACTGCGTCGTGAGCGAGGCCTTCGTGATGCCGAGCAGCAGCGGCTCGGAACGCGCCGGCGTGCCGCCCTTCGCGATCACACGCTGGTTCGCTTCGCGGAACTCGCCACGATCCACGCTCTCGCCCTCGAGGAACTCCGTATCGCCCGAATCGATGATGCGGACTTTCTGGAGCATCTGACGAACGATCGCGCCGATGTGCTTGTCGTTGATCTTGACACCTTGCAGGCGATAGACCTCCTGCACCTCATTCAGCAGATACTCCTGCACCGCGCGCGGTCCCTTGATCCGCAGAATGTCGTGCGGATTCACGGGCCCCTCGGACAGACGATCGCCGGCGCGCACCGCGTCTCCTTCGTGGACGCGCAGGTGCTTGCCGACCGGCACTTCGTAGACGCGCTCGGCGCCCTGATTGGGCACGACCAGGATCTCGCGCTTGCCGCGCTTGATCTCGCCGAAGCGAATCGTGCCGTCCACTTCGGTGACGACCGCCGGATCCTTCGGCCGGCGGGCCTCGAACAGCTCGGCCACACGCGGCAGACCGCCCGTGATATCACGCGTCTTGTACACTTCGCGCGAGATCTTGGCGAGGGTGGTGCCCGGATCGATCTTCTCTTTGTCACGCACGGTCAGCTGCGCGCCCACCGGAACGATGAACTCACGCAGCTTCTGCCCCCCGCTCTTGTCCCAGATCTCGATCATCGGGTGCAGCCGCTTCTCGCGGTCCTCGATGATGACGAGCTGGCGGCGGCCCGTCGACTCGTCGAGCTCCTCGCGCTCCGTCTGCTCTTCCTCGATGTCGACGAACTGGACGACCCCGCCGAAGTCTGCTACGATCGGCTCCGAATAGGGGTCCCAGCTGAATAGCAAATCACCAGCCTCGATCTGTTGATCGGGCTGCACGTGCAGGGTGGCGCCGTACGGAACCGCCAACCGGCTGCGGATCAAACCTTCCTTGGTGCGCATGACGATCTCGCCTTCGCGGCTGGTCACGATGTGCTCGCCGGCCGGCGTTTCCACGAACGTGATGCGGTCGAACGTGGCGCGGCCGTCGACCTTCGATTTGCGCTGGGTCTGCGCCGCGATACGCGCCGCCGTACCCCCGATGTGGAAGGTGCGCAGCGTCAGCTGCGTGCCCGGCTCGCCGATCGACTGCGCGGCCAGAATCCCGACCGCCTCGCCGATGTCGACGATCTGCATGGTCGCCAGATTGCGGCCGTAGCACTGACGGCAGACGCCGCGCTTCGACTCGCACGTGAGCACCGAACGGATCTTGACCGTCTGGATGCCCGCGTCCTCGATCGCATCCGAGGCTTCCTCATCGACCAGCTCGCCGGCTTCGACGATCAGCTCGCCATCGATTGGATCGTAGACATCCTCAAGCGCCACGTTACCGACGATACGGTCCTTGAGCGGCTCGATGATGTCTTCGCCTTCCTTGAGCGCCGCCATCTCGAGGCCGAGGATCGTGCCGCAGTCCTCTTCCGTGATCACGACGTCCTGCGCGACGTCCACCAGGCGGCGCGTCAGGTAACCGGCGTCGGCCGTCTTGAGCGCGGTGTCGGCCAGACCCTTGCGCGCGCCGTGCGTCGAGATGAAGTACTCGAGCACGGTCAGACCCTCACGGAAGTTCGACTTGATCGGCGACTCGATGATTTCACCGATGCCACCGGTCAGCTTCTTCTGCGGCTTCGCCATCAGACCGCGCATGCCCGCGAGCTGTCTCATCTGATCGCGGTTACCACGCGCGCCGGAGTTCATCATCATGAACACCGGGTTGAAGCCGTTCTGGGCGCGCTCGAGACGACGCACCATCGCATCGGCGACGTCGTTGTTGGCGTGCGTCCAGGTGTCGATGATCTTGTTGTAGCGCTCGCCGTTCGAGATCACGCCGTTCTGATACGCGCGCGTGAAGCGTGAGACTTCCTCTTCCGCGTCGCGCAGGATCCCTTCCTTTTCCGGTGGCACGACCAGATCGACCAGACCGACCGAAATACCGCCGCGCGTCGCGTAACGGAAGCCGAATTCCTTCAGGTGATCGAGGAACTCGGTGGTGCGGCGCAGCCCGACCTGGCGATAGGCCTGGAAGATGATCTCGCCCAGCTCCTTCTTGCCCATCGTGACGTTCCAGTAGCCGAGCTCCGGCGGCACGATCGAGTTGAAGATGACGCGGCCGACGGTCGTGCGGATCCACTTGCCCGCCTTCTCGCTCTCCTCGAGCTCCTCGTCGGACAGACGACGACGCTCGACCCAGAACCAGCATGGCGTGCGGAACTGGGCGACGCCGATCGCGACCGCCATTTCCGCCTCGGCGAAGCGGCCGTAGCGCGGCGCGTTCTCGAAAAGCTTCTCGAGCGTCTTGTGCGCTTCCTCACGACGTTCGCGGCCGCGCGGAACGTTGATGCGGTCCTCCGCATCCTGCACGTCCAGCGGCGCCTTGGTCAGGTAGTACGCGCCAATGACCATGTCCTGCGACGGCGAAGCGACCGGCCGGCCGTTCGACGGCAGCAGGATGTTGTTGCTCGCGAGCATCAGCACGCGCGCTTCCAGCTGCGCCTC
>JBQTJO010000251.1:0-2186 GCA_052387015.1 Gemmatimonadota bacterium | reverse complement strand
CCAGCTGCTGCGCGCCGGCGGCCGCTACGCCCGCCTCTACGAGCTGCAATTCGCAAGTGGCCGAAGTCTCGATATGACTGCCGATTGAGACCGTCGCATGCTTCTTGCCACTTCCGTGGCGCATGAGCGACGCAATCCTGGTCGTCGACGACGACCCCGATTCCCTGGAAATCGTCCGGACCTTTCTCGAGTCCCGCGGCTACACGGTTGCCACGGCGATCGACGGCAAGGAGGCCCTCGCCAAGCTGGAAGAGGTGCAGCCGGCATTACTGCTGCTCGACGTGATGATGCCGGGAATGGACGGCTGGGAAGTCGCGCGCGTGGTCAAGAACCATCCCTCGTTCGGCGACGTTCGCGTGATCATGCTGACGGCGCGCAGTGATTTCGCGGACAAGCATCAGGGCCTGCGCGCCGGTGCCGATGATTACATCGTCAAGCCGATTCGGCTCGACGAGCTCGGCAAGCGCGTCGAACGCAACTTGAAAGCGCGGGAGCGCAGCGCTTGAGAATCGCCGCAGCCGTGCGTGATGCCGCACTTCAGCGCGCCCTGCACGAAGCAGTCGAGCGGTTGTCCGCTGAGCTGGTCGACCACGCACCCACGTTGGTCGAAGGGCAGGACGCGCCACCCGCGGCAGATGTGTTCGTGGTCGAAATCGATGCCGGCTCGGATGTCGAGCGCTTTCGCGCGCAGGCGCGCCGCGCCGGCGCCGGTCTGGTCATTGCCTGCGCGCCGGGCGTGTGTCCCGCGCCGGAGCGACTGGTGCAGGCGGACGAGTGGGCGGTCCTGCCGGTCGCGGCGGAGGAGCTGGCCTACCGCATCTCGATCGCGCAGCAGCGGGCTTCGCCCATCGCCAACCGGCGCCGCGGCAAGGATGCCGAGCTGGTCCGATACGAGGAGCTGCTCTACGATCGCCTGACCGGCTTCCCCACCCTGCCCGTGATGATCGAGCAGGCGCGCGAGCTGCTCGAGCGGCGCGGCGAGCTGACCGTCCTCTACATCCATTTCGTCTGGTACGAAAAGATCGAGGAGATCTACGGCTGGCAGAAGCTGGACGACGTGCTGGAATCCACCGCCAACGCGATCCGCGGCTTCTACGCGCGCGAGCACGCGTCAGCCGAGAACATGATGATGGTCTCGCACGTGGCGGATGACGATTTCATTCTCTTCACGCAGGTGCCACAATCGCTGGAAGCCGCGGAGCGCAAGCTGCAGGCGCTCTCGCAGCAGCTCGAGACCTTTCTGCGCGAGCAGGTCGAGAACGAACACGGCGAGGACATCGCCGCACTGTGCGGCATCTACGTCGGCGCATCGACCGTCTTCCGCAACCCCAAGATCCGCACCGAGCGGCTCATCTACCGCGGCATTCGCGAGGCCGCCCAGGCGGCGCGCGGCGCCGAGGAGTGGGAACGCTCCAGAAAAGTCGCGGACCTGAAGAACACGATTCGTGAAGGCGCCGTGTTCATCGAGTACCACCCGATCATCGTCACGCAGACCGAGGACATCTACGGCTACGAGGCGCTCGCGCGCGGCATTCACCGCGAGCTGCGCTCACCGGAAGTACTCTTCGAGGTCGCGGAAGAAGCCAACATGATCTGGGAATTGAGCCGGCTGCTGCGGAAACGCGCCGTCGAAGGCATGATTCACGACCTGCACGAAGGCCAGTTCCTGTTCCTGAACATCGACCCGCACGATTTCGACGATCCCGCCTTCCGCAGCCTCGATCCGGTCGAGCTGGGCATCGCCGATCCGAGCAAAGTCGTGCTGGAGATCACCGAGCGCACCGCCATCAAGGACTACCCGCGCTTCCAGGAGTATCTGGCCGCCTTCCGCGAACAGGGTTTCCGTTTCGCGGTCGATGACGCCGGCAGCGGCTACGCCGGGCTGGGCTCGATCGCGAACCTGGCGCCCGACTACATCAAGCTCGACATCTCCCTGATCGCGAACATCGATTCCAACTTCCTCAAGCAGAACCTGGTCGAGACCATGGTCAACTTTGCGGACGGACAGGGCGCGCTGGTCATCGCGGAAGGTGTGGAGCGCCGGGAGGAGTTCGAGACGGTGAAGGAACTGGGCGTGCATTACACGCAGGGCTTCCTCTTTCACCGGCCGCGCTACGCGGGCGCGCAGCAATTGCCGACCGCGCGCTTTCAGCATGCGCGCTCGGCCGGGAAGTAGCGGAGGGGAG
>JBQTJO010000250.1:0-2911 GCA_052387015.1 Gemmatimonadota bacterium | reverse complement strand
GCGCGCGGCTTTGACCAGCTCGCGCAACGCGGTGCTGCCGCCGCGGCTGCTCGAGCCGCGCGCGGTACGGTAGCCCCAGCGCTCCACAATGCGTGCGATATACTCGCCGTCCGCGGAGCGGCTGATCAGCGTCGCGATGCCCTGCTGCCGATGCTGGTACGTCAGGGGCAGCAGCCGGCCGTGCCACAAGGTATAAATGACCGGAGCGCCCACGTGCGGCGGCGGCGCGACGATTCTGAAATGGACCGTGCCGAGCAGAGAGTCAAGCACCGCGCGCCCGAACAGCCCTGCAAGCCGATACCGAAGGCTCATGCTGCGCGCAGTCCCGTAGCGCCGTACCGTAGCGCAGTTCCGTAGCGCATTAAGCCTTCCGTAGCAGCGCGGCCGCGATATCGGCCACGTGCTCCGCGGCGGGTCGCGTGTCAGTGGTTGCGAGCCGGGCGCGCACGGCGGCCAGCTCCTGCAGCGTATGTTCGCGCGCCGGTCCCTCGGCCAGCAGCGGCACGAGTCCGGCGGCCAGCGCGGCGGGCGTCGCCGCGTCCTGGATGAATTCGGGAGCCACGCGCCGGCCCGCGATCAGGTTGACCAGCCCGATGTGCTCGACCGCGACCACGTGTTTCGCTATCCGGTACGTCAGCGGATGCATGCGGTAGGCGATCACCATGGGCGTCAGCGCAAGCGCGCATTCGAGCGTGCTGGTGCCGGATTTGGTGAGGGCGGCATGCGCATGCTGCAGCAGCTCGCGCGAGCGGCGCGTCACCGGAAACGGCGTCTTCAGATCTTCGTCGGCAATGCCCGGCGCCTGCGCGAAAACGGGCAGCACATCGGGCAGCTGTTGCTGAACCCGCGCGGCCGCTTCGGTGAACAGCCGCACATGACTGCGAACCTCCTGCACCCGCGACCCGGGCAGAATGGCGAGCAGCGGCCGGCCGGGATCCGCGCCGAGCTCGGCACAGAACGTCGCGCGCGTGGTAGACGGCGGCGGACCATCGAGCAGTGGATGTCCGACGAAGCTGACCGTGGCGCCCGCTGCGCGAAACAGCGCCTCCTCGAAGGGCAGCACGACCGCGAGGTGGTCGGCATTCTCGGCGAGCTGCTTCATTCGGCTGCGGTGCCAGGCCCAGACCTGCGGCGCGATGTAGTAGAGCACGGGTGTGCCACGCCGCTTCGCGTAACGTGCGAGCCGCAGGTTGAAGCCGGGATAGTCGATCGGAATCACGAGATCGGGCGGCGCTTGCTCGAGCTGTTGGCGGACGCGTTGCAGCAGGCCGAGAAAATACGGAAGGTGGCGAGCCACTTCAAAAAAACCCATGACGGCCATGCGATCCGCATGCGCCCACAGCGCGACACCGGCGTCGCGCATCAGATCGCCACCGAAGCCGTACAGGCGCGCATCCGGCCAGCGCGCGCGCAATGCACGCGCCAGCGCGGCGCCATGAAGATCGCCCGACGGCTCGCCCGCCGAAATCAGGATCTTCGGCGCGCGACCGCTCATGCCAATCGGATCAATGCGAAAATCAGGAGCAATACGACGACGAGCGTGAAGAGCAGCCCCCAGAAGGAGGGCACGCGGTAATAACCAGGGCCGGACGGCTTACGCCGACGCGCGCGCGGTGACATGCGATTCGATCCTGCGCACGATCTCGAGCGCGACCGCGAGCGCGTCGCGACCTTCCCTGCCGCTCACCGCCACCGCCGGCTCGCCGCGCAGCGTGGCGACGAAGCTTTCCAGCTCCGCCCGCAGCGGTTCGCGGCCATCACCGTGCAGAGGAATGCGCTCGATCAACTGGTCCAGGCTCGCGGCCGGGAACGGCATGCTGGGCTCCCAGCGAATCCCTTCCTTCACGCGCAGAAACGAGCCGGTCCCGTTCGCGAGATCCAGGCTGATGTAGCCGGATGGCTGAAAGAAGCGAATCTTCCGCATCCGCTCCAGCGACACGCGGCTGGCCGTGAGGTTCGCAACGCCGCCGCCCTCGAATTCGAGGCGCGCGTTGGCAATGTCGGTGCTGGTCGTAAGGACCGGTACGCCCACCGCGCCGAACGCCGTGACCGGGCATTGCATCAGAAACAGCACCAGATCGAGATCGTGGATCATGAGATCCAGCACGACGGCCACATCGGTGCCGCGCGGATTGAAGGGCGCGAGCCGGTGGCTCTCGACGAACATTGGTTCGTCCAGATACGGCTCGCATGCGCGCAGCGCCGCGTTGTAGCGTTCTACGTGGCCAATGAAAACGCGGGCGCCGTTCGCGTCCGCGGCCTCGAGAATGCGATCGGCGGCTTCGAGTGTGGGCGCAATCGGCTTTTCGACCAGCGCATGTACGCCGCGACTCACCGCCGCGCTGCCGACCTCTTCGTGGTAGCTGGTCGGCACGGCGATCACGACCGCATCGACTTTGTCCAGCAGCGCGTCCTGGCTGTCGAACGGGCGGATCTCCAGCTCCTTCGCGACCTTGTCAAGCCGATCGGCGGATGAATCGTGAATGCCGATCAACTTCGCGCCCTTCGTGTCCCGGAGAATGCGAGCATGATGATAACCGAGGCTGCCCACGCCAATGACGCCGACGCGCAGGTCGCGCATGATCAGACCGTCACGCCGCGCTCGCTAGCCTCGATGAAAGCGAGGAAATGGCGCAGCTCGGGACTGTCGGGCAGCTCGGCGCGCGCGCGCTCGAGCGCCTGCGCGATGTTGAGCGAGGATTGGAAGAAGAGACGGTACGCGCGTTTGATCGCCAGCCGGACATCGTCGGGAAAGCCGCGGCGCTGCAGGCCGATGCTGTTCAGGCCGAACAGGCGCAGCGGGTCGCCCGCCGCCTTGACGTAGGGCGCCACGTCCTTGCGCACGGCCGCCGAGCCGCCGATGAACGCGTGACGCCCGATGCGCACGAACTGATGAATCGCCGTGACGCCG
>JBQTJO010000249.1:0-7667 GCA_052387015.1 Gemmatimonadota bacterium | reverse complement strand
CGCTTGTCCTGCGCGCGCAGCACCGATTCCAAGGCTGCCGTCAGCTCGCGCGCCTGGCGCGCGCCGTTCGCTTCCGCGAGCAGCTCGCGGCGCGCAATCAGCAGCGCGCTCGACTCGAGAATCGTGGCGACCTCGCGCAGGCCGTTGGTCTTGAGCGTCGAGCCGGTCGAGACCAGGTCGACGATCAAGTCCGCGACGCCGAGGTGCGGCGCGTTCTCGACCGCGCCCGAGATCGGCACCAGCCGGATGCGCTGGTTGCGAGCCTCGAAGAATGCCGAGGTCGCGCGCGGAAACACGGTCGCAACGCGCGTTTCGCTGGTCAGATCGTCGAGCGTGCGAATGCTGCTTTCTTCGACTGCCGCCACCGCCAGGCGGCACTTGCCGAAGCCCAGGTCGAGCAGCACCTCGACGTCTCGCCCCGATTCGGCAACGAGGTCGCGGCCGGTGATGCCGATGCCGGCCGCACCGTCGGCCACGAACTCCGGTATGTCCCGCGCATTGACGAACAGCGCCAGGAAGTTCTCGCCAAGCGAGGCCTGGAGGGCGCGATCGCCGCGCGCATCGAATTCGAGACCCGCGCGCTCGAGCAGCTCGCGTGCGCCTTCCGTCAGACGGCCCTTGTTGGGCAATGCAATTCGTATCATTTCCGTTCTCTGGGTAAAAAAACCGCGGCCCACCAAGCGATGGGCCGCGGCTGTGAAAAGGACGTTCGTTACCGTTGACTACGTACGGCTGCACGCCTCCACGCGACCCATTGCGGGGCCGTGATGATGATGGCGGTGCCGGATCGTTACGTAGCTCATGATGACCAACCTAGTCGCTGATTCAAATACGCACAAGACCTGCCCAACCTGCCGGGTTCAGACGGCGCGCAGCTGCCGGTGACGCGCCGGATTGGCGAGCGTCTTCTCGATCAGCAGCTTCAACTCCGCGATCTCGAATGGCTTGGGCAGGAATTCCGCCTTGCCTGCCAGCAGAACCCGCCGTGCGACCTCATCCTGATTGTACCCGGACATGAAGATGACCGGGATGTCGAAACGATGGCGCGCGATCTCCTGGTGCAAGGCCGGGCCGCTCATGCCCGGCATGACCACGTCCGTGAGCAGCAGGTCGATCGCGAACTCGCACGAGCGCGCCAGCTCATACCCGGCGATACCGCTGTCCGCCACCAGAACCTCGTAGCCCTCGCGCGAGAGCGTGCGCCGAATCACCGAGCTGACGGCCGTTTCGTCTTCGACTACCAGGATGGCGGCCCTGCACGAGGGCTTCTCCTGCGGCCGTGACCTGTCCATCGGCACTGGCGTCGGTCGCTGCTCACAGCGAGGCAGATAGATGTCGAAGCGCGTGCCCACGCCCACGCGGCTGTGCACGAAGAGATGGCCGTCACTCTGTTGCACGATGCCGTAAACGGTGCTCAACCCCAGCCCCGTGCCTTTGCCGACCTCCTTGGTCGTGAAGTACGGCTCGAAAATCCTGGCGCACACGTCCGGAGCAATGCCGGTGCCCGTGTCTTCGACACTCAGCAGCACGTAGTCGCCCTGAGGTAAGCGCTCCGATGAACCAACGCTCGTGTTGCGCATCGCGATCGTCAGATGGCCGCCCTGCGGCAGCGCGTCGCGCGCGTTGACCGCCAGGTTCATGATGACCTGTTCAATCTGGATCGGATCCGCATACACGGACCAGGTCCCCGGCTCCAGCGCAGTGTTCAGGTGGATGTCCTCGCCGATCATGCGCTGGAGGATCTTGCCGAAATCGCCGAGCAAGTCGTTCAGGTCGAGCACTTTCGGCTGAAGCACCTGCTGGCGCGAAAATGCCAGCAGCTGACGTACCAGACGCGCCGCGCGCCGCGCCGCGCCCATGACCTGCTCGAGATCCTTGCGAACCGCTACATCCGGCGGCAGGTCCTCCAGCGTGATCTCCACGTTGCACTGCATCGCTGTCAACAGATTGTTGAAATCGTGCGCAATGCCGCCGGCCAGTCTGCCGATCGCCTCGAGCTTCTGCGCCTGGCGCAGCTTTTCTTCACTCTCCTTCAAGGCCAGCTCGGCGAGCGCCATCTCGGACAGATCCTCCAGCACGCCTTCATAGAACAGCGGCGCGCCGTTCTCGTCGCGCACCACGCGCACGCGCTCGCGCGCGTACGCAGTGGAGCCGTCCGCACGCCGCAGCTCCGCGCGTGACAGGAACACCTCGCGGCTCGAACCGGCGTTGATCTGCCAGTCGCGCCGCGCTTCCTGCGCCGGATACAGCTCGCGCGCGTTCAGTCGGCACAAATCCTCCGCCGAGCCGTAGCCCAGCATGGTCGCCAGAAAATCATTCGCGGCCAGAATCGTCCCGTCAGGACGCGTCCGGTATACGCCCACCGGCACGCGATCGAAGAGCGATCGCAGCTCGGCCTTCGCGCGCACGACGGCCGCTTCCGAGCTCTTCAATGCCGTGACGTCGACCAGCACGCCGCAAATCAGATCGGGTTGCCCGGCAGCGTCACGCGAGATGTGCGCGATGTCCCGCACCCACCGCACATCACCCTGCGCCGTCACCACGCGGTACTCGAGCTCGTGATCGCGGCCGGCACTCACTTCACGCCCGCAGGTGGCGAGCACGTCGTCGTAATCATCGGGGTGAATCAACGTCTGCCACATGTTTTCGGATTCGAGCCATGCCGACACCGGATAGCCAAGCAGCTGCTCGCCCTGATGGTTGACATAGAGCATCCGGAACGTGCGCGGGTCCGCCTCGAAAATGACGGCATTCACCGATTCGACGATCTGCCGCACCCTCCGTTCCGCCTGTTCGCGCTCAAGCGCGAATCGCTCCATGCGCCGACGCTCGCGCGCGAAATGCGCGGCCAGCAGCATGATGAACAGCACGCCGGCCACGGCGGCAATCGTGCGATACGGCGGCACCGGAGCGAAATGGAAATCGGCGCCGCGCTGCGGCTCGAGCTCGTAGTGGTCCCCGTCCCGCCGCGCTACGCCGACCACCGCCGCCGACTTCGCATTCAGCAGGTGGTCCGTGAAGCCGGGCTCGCTCAGTATGCGCTTGCGAACGCTGACTTCGATGCCGGCGGACGTGTCGCGCAGCTCGACGAAGATACCCTTCCTGCTGTTGCTGCGGTGCACGACCAGGCCGCCGCTCACGCGCACCAGCATGCCGGCGTAGCGCTCCGACATCAGGTCGGCAGCGCGGACCGGCAGGGCCTGCGGCGCGGGTCCGCGCGCGACGCGGACCAGTCTCAGCGCCCGCAGCTGCTTTTCGTTGTCGTGCAGGCGGAGCACTCCCAGCACCCGCACGCGATCGCCGGGCGCCAGATTGGCAGGCAGCAGGCGCGCGTGGCTGAACACGGCGAGCCCCGCACCGGAGTCCTGCATGAAAATCGTGTAGCGGGCATGACCTGCCGGCCGGGGAGGGGAGTTGACGATGCCGGTGATGGAAACCGTGTCGCCCAGCGCGCGGGCGCGTGCCTGACGAACGGACGCCATGGATTGTGAAAGTATGGGCGCGGGTCGCGTTGCTGCGGCGGCGGCCACGAGTAAAACCAGCGTCAGCACTCTCATCGGGCTCCGGGAACGGAAAGGAAATTTGCCGCCGCATGGGGCAAGTCGCGCGCCGCGTGCCGCGTTCGCCAAGTCCTGCCTCTGCAATCACTTAGGCAGAACTCCCCGGTTTAAAAGTGTCTGGTAACCATACATTGTTCTGAATCCGGACAAAACGCCGGCTTCATTGACGCCACGGCCGCAACCGCGTAAGCTCCTGAACATGATGAGCCTGCCCCATTCGATGGCGTGCTGTATGTGCATGCGCCTTCTCCCGCGCGGAGCAGGTCCGGGGTCTTCCTGTGCTCGTACATAGCTGACGCACAACCAGGGAAATCGCACCCGATCTGCTTCACGGCAGGTCGGGTTTTTGGTTTTCTACCGAGGAGGGAAACAACCTGATGTCGACTCTACGAAACGTGCTGCGCTGTCGCTTGTGCGGCCAAACGGTCGCCGCTGCGCCCGTGCACGTGTGCGAAGAGTGTTTCGGCCCGCTCGAGGTCGTCTATGATGACGACGTCGTCGCGCGCACACTCACGCGTGAGCGCATCGCCGCGCGCCCGAAGAATCTCTGGCGCTACCGCGAGCTGCTGCCGCTCGCTTCCGAGCCACAGGTCGGACTGGACGTGGGGTTCACACCGCTGATCCGGGCCGAACGCCTCGGCAGTGCGCTTGGCATCGATGACCTCTGGATCAAGAACGATGCGGTCAATTATCCCACGCTGTCCTTCAAGGACCGCGTGGTCGCGGTCGCGGTCAACCGCGCGCTGGAGTTCGGCCTGAGCGCCGTCGGCTGCGCGTCCACCGGCAACCTCGCCAACGCGGTGGCGGCGCAGGCTGCGCAGGCTGGCCTGCCCGCCTGGATCTTCATTCCGGAAGACCTCGAGCGCGAGAAGATTGTCGCGACCGCCGTCTACAATCCGCGCCTGATTCGCGTGCAGGGTGTCTACGACGACGTGAATCGGCTGTGCGCCGAAGTCGCCGATCGCTACGGCTTCGGCATCGTCAACGTCAACCTGCGCCCGTACTACGGCGAAGGCTCGAAAACGGTCGGCTACGAGATCATCGAGCAGCTGGGCTGGCGCGCGCCCGCCAACGTGATCGTGCCAATGGCGGGCGGCTCGCTGCTCACCAAGATCCGGAAAGCAATCGGCGAGTTCGAGCGGTTCGAACTCATCGAGCGCGGCGACACGCGTGTGTTCGGCGCGCAGGCGGTGGGTTGTGCGCCGATTGTCGAAGCGCTGCAGCGCGGCGATGCGCACGTGAAGCCGGTTCGCCCCAACACCATCGCGCGCTCCCTCGCCATCGGCAATCCGGCTGATGGGCCGTTCGCATTGAAGGCGATTCGCGAAAGCGGCGGCTGGGCCGAAGCCGTTTCGGACGACGACGTCATTGCCGGCATCCGTTTGCTCGCCGAGGCCGAGGGCGTCTTCACCGAAACCGCAGGCGGCGTGACGGTCGCGGTCACGCGCAAGCTTGCCGAGCAGCGTCGTCTGAACGAGGACGGACCGACCGTCATCTGCATCACCGGCAACGGCCTCAAGACACCCGACGCCGCCAGCGCGCAGCTCGATTTCGGCGGCATCATCGAGCCGCGCCTGAACGCATTCGCAACCTACGAGGAGACGCTATGCCAGTTACAGTCCTGATTCCGACCGTGCTCCAGAAGCTCACGGACGGTCGCGACAGCATCGAAGCATCCGGCCAGACCATCAGCGATGTGATTGCCGCATTGCGCACGACGCACGGCCCACTGGTCGAGCGGATCACAAATGGCGATGGCGCGTTCAAACCGTTCCTCAACGTGTTCGTGAACGGCGACGATATTCGCTTCGCGGGCGAGCTGCAAACTCCCGTCCGCGATGGCGATGAGATCTCGATCATCCCGTCGATTGCAGGAGGCTGATGTGCTGAACCAACAGGAGATTCTGCGCTACAGCCGGCACCTGATCATTCCGAACGTCGGCAAGGCAGGGCAGGAGAAGCTGAAGAACGGCAAGGTGCTGCTGGTCGGCACGGGCGGGCTCGGCTCGCCGCTCGCGCTCTATCTCGCCGCGGCCGGCGTCGGCACGCTCGGCCTGGTGGACTTCGACGTGGTCGATGAGACCAACCTGCAGCGCCAGGTGCTGCACGGCACGTCCGATGTCGGCCGGCCGAAGCTGGAGTCCGCGCGCGACCGCATGCGCGAGATCAACCCGTACATCAACGTGCAGCTGCACAACGCACGTCTGACCAGCGAGAACGCACTGGAAATCCTCGCGCCTTACGATCTGGTCGCGGACGGCACCGACAACTTTCCGACGCGCTATCTCGTCAACGACGCGTGCGTGTTGCTCGGCAAGCCGAACGTGTACGGCTCGATCTTCCAGTTCGAGGGGCAGGTGTCGGTATTCGCGGCGCAGGACGGGCCCTGCTACCGCTGCCTGTTCCGCGAGCCGCCGCCGCCCGGACTGGTGCCCAGCTGCGCCGAAGGTGGCGTGCTCGGTGTGCTGCCCGGCATCGTCGGATCGTTGCAGGCGCTCGAAGTGCTCAAGCTCATCCTCGGGGTTGGTGAGCCGCTCATCGGGCGTCTGCAACTATTCGACGGGCTCAAGTTCAAGTGGCGCGAGCTGCGTATTCGCAAGAATCCCGCGTGTCCGGTGTGCGGCGAAAACCGCACGCAGCACGAGCTGATCGACTACGAGCAGTTCTGCGGTGTCGAGGAGAAGCCGGTCGTGCCGGAGATCAGCGCGCGCGAGCTGAAACTGCGCCTCGATCGCGGCGAGGCCATCACGATCATCGATGTGCGCGAGCCGCACGAGTGGGACATCGCGAGCCTGGCGCCGTACGGCGCGAAGCTCATCCCATTGGGTGATCTGCCGAACCGGCTCGCGGAAGTGAATGTCGCGGGTGACGTCGTCGTGCACTGCAAGAGCGGCGCGCGCTCGGCCAGGGCGTTGCAGCAGCTGCGTGCTGCGGGGCTGGCGCGCGTGTGGAATCTGCAGGGCGGCATTCTCGCGTGGGCGAAGGACGTGGACCCGAGCGTACCGGTTTATTGACAGGGTGACCGGAACGGCTATGGAGCTGCCCACGCGTTGCGGCTAACTCTGTATGTATAAAGCAGCTATGTGGCTTACCGGAACCTTGGCGCCACGCCCTTTGTACTAGGCACGGGACCTGCTGTTGACTATTCTGTCGACGAATCTGTTGACAAAATGTCAACAGTACCCTTAGCTATAAGGCACTTCATCCGGCCCCCGACGGAGCAAACGAATGGCGACTCAGACACGGATTTCGGAAAGCACTCATGAGCGCCTGACGCGGATCGCGCAGCAGACCGGTCAGACGCATCAGGAAGTCATAGACGCCGCGCTAACGAGGTATGAGCGCGAACTGTTCCTGGATGAGGTCAATGTTGGTTACGCTGCGCTGCGCGCCGATCCCGACGCATGGCGCGAATTGCAGGAAGAGCGCGCGACGTGGGACGACACTTTGTGGGATGGGTTGATTGGCCCAGCCTAACCCATCGCGCAGCGAAGTATGGATGATCGATCCGAACCCGACGCGGGGGCGGGAACAGGCCGGGATCCGCCCGGCCTTAGTCATCTCGGTTGACCGCTTCAACGATGGCCCGGCAGGTCTGGTGATCGTAGCGCCGCTCACGACTCGAGACCGCGGCCTCAAGACCCACATCCGTATTGATCCCCCGATGGGTGGCACAAAGGCCACGAGCTTCATTATGACGGACGCAATTCGCTCCATCTCGAAGGAGCGTCTTATCCGCCTCTGCGGTACAGTGGACTCCAAGGTCATGGCAGAGGTCGGCCGCTCAATCAGCATTCTTCTCGGACTGTAACGTATCCAGCCGCGCAAAAATTCAGCGCACCCATGCGAGTCCGCGCAGATGATGCGGCGCACTCGGATACTGCGCGATGAGCTGCCAGCTGACGGCGCCGTCGTCGGAACGATGCACGCCCCGCTCGTCCGCGGCCCACAAGTCGCGCCGCTCGCCTGCAAGGAGCAGCGGCGCGATGGTCGCGGGCTGATGCGGCCAGCCATGCAGCACGCGCTCCCACCGGCTTTGCCGCACACGGCGGTACAGTCGGCCGTCGGACACGCCCGCCACATACGCCGTGTGCGGTCCCGACGAGG
>JBQTJO010000248.1:0-10726 GCA_052387015.1 Gemmatimonadota bacterium | reverse complement strand
CGGGTGCTCGAGATCGATCCGAGCAATGCTGACGCGCGCGCCTTTGTAACTGCTGCGGGCGCGGGCGCGGGGGCCGGCACCCCCCCGGGGGCGGCTGGCGGGGCGCGGGGCGCGGGGGCCGGGGTGGGCGGAGCCGTTACGCGGCGCCGGCTCGTCCCAGGGCATCACGTCATCGGCGGCGGCTGCCGCTTCGGCCAATCCGGGACCCTCGGCCCGCGTCCCGCCATCCGCGCCCGCGTCGTTTCCCGCGCCCGCGCCGGCGCCCGCGCCCGCGCCCGCAGCAGTTACAAAGGCGCGCGCGTCAGCATTGCTCGGATCGATCTCGAGCACCCGCTCATACGTCACCAGCGCCTCCGGCTGACGGCCCTGCTCGACCAGGATCCGCCCCAGCAGGACGTAGCCGGGCAGATAGCTCTTGTGCTTTTCGAGCCCTTTGCGCAGCACGCCCAGCGCGCGCTCGTGGTCCCCCGCCTCGCGGTAGGCGTCCGCGAGCTGCACGAACAGATTCCCGTCCTCGTGGTCCGCAAAGGCGGCCTCGAGCCGATCGACTTTGTTGGAAGCGCTGACGTCCATAATTCCCGAGATCTGAATTGAGGGCTGCCAGGGAGAGAAGTTGAGGCTACACTTGGGGTTGTGGGCTGTCAATGATCTTGCGCGCGGCTCGGGCGTAGAATAGCTCTGAACCCTGCGTTTTCACGGCACATCAGGAACCCATGAAAAATCTGCTGATTCCGTCCATCCTCACGCTCGCACTCGCCTTCACGCAGGAAGCGGGTGCGCAGCAGCTGAGCGACACGCTGACCAGCGACCCGGACGTCACGATCGGCCGGCTGCCGAACGGGCTGACCTACTACATCCGCGAGAACCGCAAGCCGGAAGCGCGCGCCGAGTTGCGGCTGGCGGTGAACGCGGGCAGCGTGCTGGAGGACGCGAAGCAGCTCGGGCTCGCGCACTTCGCCGAGCACATGGCGTTCAACGGCACCGAGCATTTCGCGAAGCAGGACCTGGTGCACTATCTCGAGTCGATCGGCATGCGCTTCGGCGCGGACCTGAACGCGTACACCTCGTTCGACGAGACCGTCTACATGCTGACCGTGCCGACCGACACGGGGCGCGCGCTCGCGCAGGGCATCCAGATTCTCGAGGACTGGGCGCACCGGCAGAGCTTCGACGCGCAGGAGATCGACAAGGAGCGCGGCGTCGTCATCGAGGAGTGGCGGCTCGGCCAGGGTGCGGACGAGCGGATGCGCGACCAGTACTTCCCGGTGCTGTTCGCGAACTCGCGTTACGCGGAGCGGCTGCCGATTGGCACGCGCGAGAGTCTGGAGGGCTTCGCGCACGCGGACCTGATCCGCTTTTATCGCGAGTGGTATCGCCCCGATCTGATGGCGGTGATCGCGGTCGGCGACTTCGACAAGGACAGCGTCGCGCAGCTGATCCGTTCGCATTTCTCGCGGCTCGAGCCGACCGGCACGCCGTCGCGCACGGTTTACCCGGTGCCCGATCACGATTCCACGCTGGTCTCGATCGTCACGGACAAGGAAGCAACGGTCGCCGAAGTTGCGATCTATCACAAGCTGCCGCCGAGCACGGAAACCACGGTTGCGGACTATCGGCTGATGCTGGCGCGCGGTCTGTTCACGGCCATGCTGAATGCGCGGTTCTACGAATTGGCGCAGGCAGCGAACCCGCCGTTCATCGGCGCGTCGTCGGCTCAGGGGTCGCTGATCCGCTCGAAAGAGGCGTTCGTGCTGTCGGCCGCGACGCGGGACGACGGCATTCTGCGCGGCCTCGAGGCGATCGCGACGGAAGGCGCGCGCATCCAGCAGCACGGCTTCACCGCCACCGAGCTGGAGCGTGCCAAGCAGAACCTGTTGCGCGGCTTCGAGCGCGCGCATGCGGAGCGTGAGCATCACGAGTCTTCCGATTACGCGGGCGAGTACGTGAGCGCCTACCTCGAGGCGGAGCCGATTCCCGGCATTGCGACCGAGTACGAGTTGGCGAAACAGCTGCTGCCGCACATCCCGGTGCAGATGGTGAATGCCCTGGTGAACGAGTGGATCTCGGATCGGAATCGCGTCGTCGTAATACAGGCGCCGGAGAAACCGTCCGTGCAGGTGCCGAGCCGGGCCGACGTGCTGGAAGCATTCGCGCGTGTGAACGCAAAGGAGATCATGCCGTACGACGATCGCTTTGCGGACTCCTCACTGGTACCGGAGCTGCCGGCGGCGGGCAGCGTCGTCGCAGAGAAACGGGACAGCGCGACCGGCATCACGGAGTGGCAGCTCTCCAACGGCGTGCGCGTGCTGCTCAAGCCGACCGGCTTCAAGGCGGATGAGGTGCTGCTGCGCGCGTACAGTCCGGGCGGCTCCTCGCTGGTATCGGATGAGGATTTCATCTCCGCCACCACCGCGACGTTCCTGGTGGCGCTGAGCGGCATCGGCGAGCTGTCCGCGGTCGATCTCGGCAAGTCGCTCGCGGGCAAGGCGGTGCGCGTGTCGCCGTACATCGACGCCCGGCACGAAGGCTTCTCGGCACAGGCCTCGCCGAAGGATCTCGAGACGATGTTCCAGCTGATTTATCTGCATGCGACGTCGCCGCGGCGGGACACCACTGCATACCAATCGCTGAAGACGCGGCTTGCGGCCGTGCTCGCGAATCAGAGCGCGAGTCCGGAAGCGGCCTTTCGCGACACGCTCGAGGTCACGCTTGCGCAACATCACTTTCGCGCGCGCCCGTTCACGGTTGCGCTGATCGACGAGATCCAACTCGACCGTGCGCTCGCCATCTACCGCGACCGATTCGCGGACGCGAGCGACTTTACTTTTGTCATCGTCGGCAGCTTCATGCTCGATTCGATCCGGCCGCTCGTGCTGCGCTATCTCGGCGCTCTGCCTGCCTCGCAGCGCATGGAGTCCTGGCGCGACCGCGGCGTACGCCCGCCGACAGGCGTGATCACGAAAACCGTGCGCAAGGGTGTCGAGCCGAAGAGCGTGACGCAGCTCGTGTTCACGGGTCCGTTCACCTACACGGCCGACAGCCGGCTCGCGCTGAGTCTCATGCGCGATGTGCTCGACATGCGCCTGCGCGATGCGATTCGCGAGGAGCTAGGCGGCACGTACGGTGTCGAGGTCGGCCAGTCGACGGAGCGCGAGCCGATGCCCACCTACGCGATCACGATTTCGTTCGCTGCCGATCCGGCGCGGCTGGAAGCGCTGACCACGCGCATCTTCGCGGAGATCGAGAAGCTGAAGACCGCCGGCGTGACGGCGGAAGAAGTCGCGAAGGTGAAGGAGACGCAGCGTCGGCAGTGGGAGGTCAATCTCGAGCAGAACGGCTATTGGCTCGGCCAGATCGCCGGCCGCGATCGCGCCGGCGAGCGCATTGCTGATCTGCTTTCGTTCCCTGCGCGGCTGGAAAGTGTCACGGCGGAGCAGATCAAGCGCGCCGCCGCGCTCATGCGCACGGATAATTACGTGCGCGTGAGTTTGTTGCCTGAAAAGCGATAAGAGTGATCAGAGCGATGTGAGCGATAAGAGCGTCCGATGCCGGCGCTCTCATCGTTCGCTCACATCCCTCTCATCGCTCCTATCGCTCTCATCCCTTGATGGTTATCCCCACCGGACTACTCAAGCGCACCTCGCGCGTCGACCGGATCTTGTTGATGACGCGCCGAACCCAGCTCTGACTGACCGGCTTGCCGCCCGCCGCCATGACGCGGCGAGCGAGCGCGATCACATCGGGGTTGCGCATGCGCAGGCAGCCGTGCGACTCGGCTTCGCCCAGTGAGTCGACGAAGCGCGTGCCGTGGATGTAGTAGTCCGGCTCGGAGAAGAAGATCTTGACCTTGCCCATCGGGTTGTCCGGATGGCCGGGCGGCGTCGCTTTCTTCTTGCGTGCCCAGGGTGCGTCCGGCGGCACCCAGCGCGGGTTCCAGATGATGCGGCGAATGCGGAAGCTGCCTTTCGGCGTGGGATAGGACGGCTGGCCGATGGCCACCGGGTAGGATGTCACGACCTCGCCGCCTTCGATGACCGACAGCCTGCGCGCCGACAGGTCCACTTCCAGCCGCAGCGCCGCGAGCTCGATGGCCGCCGGCGCATCCCCACCCACTCTACTGATGGCGAATGCTGCCCCGCTGAGGATGGCGACCGCGGCCAGCCAGAAGCGTATCGATCTCATTGATTCATCCTGCTCGGGTCTGTAACTATGTGCGGTCAACGCACAATGGGTGCCCGCACAACAGGAGTCGCATGGCGAGTGCAACGGTCGCACGTGACGCGGAGGCGAGGACGCAGGGCTTCGAAGCGCAGCTGAAGCTGGTCGACGCGATCATGCTCGTCGTCGGCGCGATGATCGGTTCCGGCATCTTCATCGTTTCGGCCGACATCGCTCGCAACATGGGCTCGTCCGGCGGGCTGCTGCTGGTCTGGCTGGCGACCGGCGTCATCACGCTGTTCGGCGCACTCTCGTACGGCGAGCTGGCGGCGGCGATGCCCAAGGCGGGTGGACAGTACGTCTTCCTGCGGGAGGGGCTCGGCTCGATGACCGGCTTTCTCTACGGCTGGACGCTGTTCATGGTCATTCAGACCGGCACGATCGCGGCGGTCGCGGTCGCGTTCGCGCGCTTCCTCGGCGTTTTGTTCCCGGCGGTCAGCCCGGACGTGTTCCTGTCGTTCGGCACGCTCCACCTGCCCGTGGGGCTCGGCGACATCGAAGTCGGCCTGTCGAACCAGCGCGTGGTCGCGATTGCCGTGATCGCGCTGCTGACCTGGGTGAACACGCGCGGCATTCGCGAAGCGAAGTGGGTGCAGAACACATTCACTTTCGCGAAGACGCTCGCGCTGATCGGCCTGATTCTGCTCGGCCTCTCGATCGGCCGCTCGCCGGAAGCGCTGAGCGCGAACTTCAGCGACATGTTCACCGGCATGCCGACCGGCAGCGCGCTCGTGCTCGCGTTCGGCGCCGCGATGGTCGGCTCGCTCTTCGCATCGGATGCGTGGAACAACGTGACCTTTGCGGCCGCCGAAGTGCGCAATCCGGCGCGCAACCTGCCGCTCGCGCTCGCGATCGGCACCGGCGCGGTGACGCTGCTCTACCTGCTTGCCAACGTCGCCTACCTGATGGTGCTGCCGCTGGTCGAGCTGCAGAACGCGCCGCAGGATCGGGTCGGCACGCTCATGCTGGAGAACATCTTCGGCACGGCGGGCGCGTACGCGATGGCGGCCGCCATCCTGGTCTCCACCTTCGGCTGCACCAACGGCCTCATCCTCGCGGGCGCGCGCGTCTATTACGCGATGGCGCGCGACCGGCTCTTCTTCGAGCGGGCAGGACGGCTGTCGAAGCACCACGTGCCGGCGGCGTCGCTCATCATTCAGGGCATATGGACGGCCCTGCTGACGCTCACCGGCACGTACGGCCAGCTGCTGGATTTCGTGATCTTCGCCGCACTCGTCTTCTACGCGCTGACCACGCTCGCGCTCTTCAGGCTGCGTGTGAAGCAGCCGGATCTGCCGCGGCCGTACAAGGCGTTCGGCTATCCGTTCGTGCCCGCCTTCTACATGCTGTCGGCCGCCGCGATCGCCGTGATCCTGCTATTCGCAAAGCCGGCGTATTCGTCCGCGGGATTGTTCATCGTGCTGCTGGGGATTCCGGTCTACTTCGTCTGGAGATCTCAGGCGGGTCGCAACCCGGACAGCAACCCGAACATACGCACGTCGTAGGGATCGCCGGAAGCATCGTCGTTCGCGACGTCGACGTTCTGCTGCGGCGTCTCGAGAATGAGCGGCACATTCAGGCTGCGCCGGTCGTTCAGCAGCCACCGGAACGGCTCGACGCCGATGTTGCCATCGCCGAGCAGGACGTGCCGGTCGCGATTCGAGCCCAGCTCACCCGCGCTGTCATTCAGGTGAAAGAACGACGGCGCCTCGCCGGTCTCATGCTCGAACTCATCGAGCACCGACTCGAAGTACTGCTGTGAGGACGCGATGTCGTAGCCGGACGCGTACAAATGGCACGTGTCCAGGCCGTAGCCGGTACGCGCGCGCAAACGGTCCGGCACGTGCTTCAGAATCTCACCGACTTCTTCCGCGGTGCGGCCGATCGTCTTGCCCGCACCCGCCGTGTTCTCGACCAGAATGCGCGTCGAGCTGTCCAGCGACTCGAGCGCCTGCGTGATCGCTTTTGCGACGCGCTCCGCGGCCTTCAAAACATTGCCGTCGCTGGCCGAGCCCGGATGAAAGCAGATCTGTCCGACGCCCAGCATGGTCGAACGCTCCAGCTCCTTCGCCAGCCCGGCACTCGCGCGTGCCCACTTGTCCGGCTCGGCGGTCGCAACGCTCAGCACGTATGCCGCGTGCACCAGCACGTGCTCCGGCTTCATGCCGGTCTCCTCGAGCGCGGCCTGAAAGCGCGTAACACGGTCCGGGCGGATCGTGCTCTTGTCGCCGTAGAACTTGGGAATCGCGGTGAAGATCTGAACCGCGCTCATGCCCGCGTTCGCGGACCTGCGCACGGCCATGTCGATACCGCCGTTATCGACGGGATGGGTGCCAAGGTAGTGTGTCAAAGTGCGGGGCTCAAAATAATGCGGGGTCTGACCGCTCCGCTTACTCCCAGGTCAGATGCTGAACGGCGTTGAGCAGCCCTGCCGCGTGGCTGCCGAGGTCGAGCGCGGTGGCGGCGTCTCCCTGCTCGAGCGCGGCCCGTGCGCGCTGGCCCATGTCGCGCGACTCGTTCACCATGCGCTCGAGCCTGACGATGTCGCGGCCCTTCACCTCGAGCGCGGCCACCTTCGCGGCGACTTCCGGCGCCCGCTCATCGACACGTTCGATCAGCTGCGCCGCGCTCCGCTTGCCGAGCACGCTCAGCACGATCCGAATCTGCTCGCTGCGTAGCTGCGCGAGCAGCTCGTGCGCGGCCGAGCGATCGCCGGTGCGCAGTGCCGCGCTCGTGCGCGCCTTCAGCGGCTCGAGCGCCTTCAGAGCCTTTTCCGCTTCGCCCTGGCGGGCCTCGGCCGAGAGCCGCGTGACCGCTTGCGGGAACAGCGTCTCGAGTCCCGGGATGCGGCGCGCGTCAATCAGGAAGTAGCGCAGCCCAGCCAGCTGGCTTGCCGCTTCCGATGCCGCAGCGAGCGCTTCGCGCGATTGCGAGATCGCGATCGCCCGGCGCGCGGCCGTGATTTTGGCCGCGACCTGCTCGACCACCAATTGGGCCGCACTCATGTCCTCACCGCTCGCGGCCGCGGCCGCGATATGCGCTTGCGCTTCCGCCAGCCCGACATTCGCCTCGCCCAGAGCGCGCGTGATCGCGCGGCCGCCCAGCACGCGCAGCACGACCTGCAGCTCCTCCTCGTGCACCGCCTCGAGCCTGGCCTGGATCGCCGCGCGCGAGGACATGACAGCTTCGGTCTTCAGCTCTTCCTGCAGGCGCCGCCAGTCCGAGAGCTGCGCCTCGACGCCGGCGCGCCCCTGCTGCGCCTCGACTCTCGCGATGGATTCCCGGAACAGGGCCGGCAGGGTGCTGTTGCCGATCCTGGAATTCGCCGCACCGGATGGCTTGGAGAGCGAGAGCAGCGCCGCGACCTCGTCCAGCTCGGGACCGGTGGGCGCACGGTCACACGCCGCCATCAGGGCAGTGGTCAGGGAGACGGCAAAAAGAACGAGGGGACGGTGCATCATCACGTTCTGAATATGATACATCCCTTACCTTTTTGCCACGGGCATCGTACACTGATTGGGACCTACTTCGTCACGGCCTCTACGTTCAGCTCGATTTTGACGTCCGGCGCGACCACCGCCACCGCCTCGGCAAAGCGATTGTACTCCAGACCATAATCGAAGCGCTTGATGGTGAGCATGCCCTCGGCGCCGATGCGTTTGCGGCCGCTGCCCTCGATCGGTCCGACCAGCTCGAACGGGATGACGACCTCGCGGGTCACAGCGCGGATGGTGAGATCGCCGATCAGCGAGAGCTGCTCCCCCTCGCGCTGAACCCGCCTGCTGCGGAACGTGATGGTCGGAAACTGGGCGGCATTCAGGAAGTCAGCGCTGCGCAGGTGATTATCGCGCCGCTCGTTCTCCGTGTCTATGCTGGCCGCATCGATGGTGAAGTGGGCGGAGGAGCGGGTGATGTCCTTCTGATCCAGCAGGATCTCGCCATCGAAGTTGCGGAAGCGGCCCTTCACGTTGGTGACCATCATGTGGCGCACGGAAAAGCCGATGTAGGTGTGGGATTTGTCGACGTCGTATTTCTCCACGCTCGGCGTCGCGCCGGCGGTGAGCATCAAGGTGGCGGCGAGCAGAGCCGACAACCGCATTCTTTACCTCTTGGCCACAGGGTTGAAGATTGATCCCGGTATACACCATGACACGCGAGAGGCGTTCCAGGTTTGCGATGAGAGCGATAGGAGCGATGCGAGGGATGATAGCGCCCGATAGAAGCACTCCAAGTGCGCGCCGGGTTCCTCCGCTCCCTCCGCTCCCTCCGCTCCCATCGCTCCCATCGCTCTCATCGCTCTCAGCGGGGAAGGGCACGGAATGGCGGTAATCGCTGGCGTTTGGCAGCGCAACGGCAGCCGCGTCCCCGTGCACAGCGCGGCGAACCTGCTGGACGCGCTGCACGCTCCATTCCACAGTGTGCTCTCCGCGTTCTCGGACGAGCGACTGGCGTTCGGCGCGAAATCGCTGCTCGCGCCGGCCATCGTCTCGCACTCAGGCATCGTGGTCGCGCTGACCGGCCGGCTGGATGGCGATCTCCAGGCCGCCGACGTGCTCGACGCCTACATGGATGAAGGCAACGGCGGACTGCACCATCTGAGTGGCGATTACGCGCTCGCCATCCACGACCCGCACCGCCACACGCTCATACTGCTGCGCGATCCGGTCGGCACGCAGCCGCTCTACTATGCCGTGAATCCCGAGCGCTTCGCATTCGGCTCACAAATCAAGGCGGTGCTTGCCGCGGGCGGGATTCGAGCGACGCCGAACCGGGCAGCGCTCGCGCACCTGCTGATTGCCGGCGCGGGCACACCGCGCGGCGAAACGTGTTTCGCGGGCGTGCGTGCGTTGCCGCCGGGATGTGCCCTGTTCGTCACGCCGGACAGCGAATCGCTGGCTGCGCACGCGGAGCTGCGGCCAATCGTGCCGACGCCGCTGCGCAATTTCGAGCAGTGCGCGGCCGCATTCCGGCGCGCGTTCTGCAGCGGCGTCACGCGTCGCGTTTCGCGTAGCGCGAACACCGCGATCCTGGTGAGTGGCGGCGTCGATTCCGCGGCGATTGCCGGTGCGGCAGCGGCGGCGGCGCCCCGCGATACGATCGTCGCGATCTCGTACGGCCGCAGCGATGGCGGTCCCGCCGATGAGCGCCGCTACATCGGCGAGGTGATTGCCGGAGCGGGCGTGCGCGGCGTGCATTTCGAGCTCGAGCCGATCGGTTTCCCCGACGCGATCGAGGCCGACGTGCGCGCCGGCGAGACGCCGCTCGTCGACGATGTGCCGGGTACGCTCGCGCGTGCGGCGGCCGCGGCGCGCGCACACGGCGCGCATCATCTGCTGCTCGGCACCTGGGGCGATCAGGTGCTGTTTCCGTTCCCACCGCCGTACATGCTCGAGCTGCTGCGGCGCGGTCGGCTCATGCGCTACGCGCAGACGAGTCGCGTGCTGGCCGAATGGCTGGCCGATGTTCCGCGCGCACGGCTGCACCGCGCGCTGATCAGTCAGGCGGCGCGCGGCTTCTTGCCCGTCGCGCTGCTCGATCGCGTGCGCCGGCCGCGCGCGACCGCCGCCGTATTCGATCTGCTCGGCGGACTGCGCGTGCCGCGCCGGCGCGCCGCGACATCGCACGCGGCCGCGATTCGGCGGGAGGTGACCGGTCCAATTTCCGTCGATGCGATGGAAGGCACCACCAAATGGGGTTGGGCGCACGGTCTCGAGACGCAGCTTCCCTATCTCGACGCCGATCTGATTCAGCTGCTGTTCGCGATCGAGCCGCAGCATGCGCTGCACGGTGGCGTGCCGAAGGCGCTGCTGCGCAGCGGAATGGCGGGGCTGGTGCCGGCTGCGATTCTCGAGCGCCGTGACAAAGGCGACTACACCGTCGCGATCATGAGCGAGTTTGCGGCGGCGCGCGAGCAGTGCATCGCGCGTCTCGAAAATGGCGCACGGCTGGTGCGGCACCGGCTGATGAGCCGGGCCGCCGCGGACCGGACACTGGCGCGGCTGCGCACGGCGGGTGAGATTGAGTTGGGCCTGCTCTCGAGCCTGGTCGGTCTCGATGCCTGGCTCGAGGTATTCTTCGACGATCCCGCGAGGATACAGGCATGACTGATCGGAAACCGGACCCAACCGAACGCGCGCAGCCGGACCGCAAGCCGTACGAGAAGCCGAGCGTGAAGCGCTGGGGCACGCTGCGCGAGCTGACGCGCGGCGGCGGCGGCACTCTGCGCGAGCCGATCACCAAGCGAAGGACGCGCTTCTAGCAGGTGCGGAAAAACAGATAGGTAAGAGTGGGGATCCTTCCGCAATACTTCGGATTAGAACTTCGGATTAGAACTGCGGATTAGAACTTCGGATTAGAACTGCGGATTAGAACTGCGGATTAGAACTGCGGATTAGAACTGCGGATTAGAACTTCGGATTAGAACTTCGGATTAGAACACCGGTTTTCGAGTCCGGTTTTCGAGTCCGGTTTTCGAGTCCGGTTTTCGAGTCCGGTTTTCGAGCCCGGT
>JBQTJO010000247.1:0-9220 GCA_052387015.1 Gemmatimonadota bacterium | reverse complement strand
TCCACCCCTACCCCCCTACCCCCCCCACTCCCCTGCTAACTCAGAAGATAAAGACAGGAGGTCCCGGCTCCACCATTTCGGCAAGGCGCACCACGTCGTCATTGTACATGCGCACGCAGCCGTGGCTCGCGGGCAGACCGATCGAGTCGCGATTGTACTCGTGCGTGCCGTGAATCAGGTAGCCGTTGCCCATGTCGAGCTTGACCGGGCCGAGCGCGTCCGGCACGCGCCGCTGCGGCGAATCCATCGGCGGAATGAAGATCTTGCCGTCGAACAGGATCTCGATGCCCGGCGTGAACGGCCAGAAGTTGCCGAAATGGTTGACGCGGCCGACCTCGCCGTCGCGCAGCTCGATCCAGGTGCCATCGCCGAGCGGGTAGATCTCACCCGGTTTCACGTACACGGGCTCCAGCCCGCGATTCGCGGCCTTCTCGAGGTAGTGCCACTCCGGCACGGTCCAGATCGGGTTCTCTTCCTTCTTCAGCACCTTGCGCCGGCCGCGCGGCGTCTCGAAGCGGTACTTCTTGTCACCCCACTCGAAGTCGTTCCCGGTCCCGATCGCGACCGGCGCGCTCAGCAGCGTGTCCCTGCCGACCACGAACCAGAGCCAGCGCTCGCGCGTCGAGATCATGATCTTTGCGCCTGGATACTTCCGTGCGGCCTTGTAGATGGCAACGCTCTCGCTGTCGGCGGCGAGCGTCAGAGTGGCGGCGGCGTGCAAGGGGTGCGGAGGCTGCGCGAATACACCGAGCGCCGCGATCGCGATGGTTACAGCAAGTGAGGTCATGCCAACTCTTTATGCAGAGTTGGTGCCAGATTTTGCGTGAGAGTGATAGGAGTGATAAGAGCGAGAACGGCAGCGGCGCTATCGCGCCCATCGCTCAAATCGCTCTCATCGCATCATCGCGAGGAGTCTCGCGTAGCGAGAATCCGCTGGATCGTCTCGCCGATCTTGTTGTTTGGTGTGGACGCACCCGCTGTCAATCCCAGCGAAAGGTGCCCGGGGGGGAGCCAGTCACGGGTCTCGACCTCGGGTGCGTCCGCAGCCAGTTCAGGTTTGTGCCGGATCGTGCCGTTCTCGATGTCGATGCACGATGCGTCGGCAATGTGGTAGGTGGTCGTGTATTCCCGGCACAGGTGCGCCAGGTGGTTCGTGTTGGATGAGTTGTAGCCGCCGATCACCACCATCACGTCCGGCGGCTCCTGCATCATCTTGATGACCGCGTCCTGACGCTCCTGCGTGGCGGAGCAGATCGTGTCGAAGGAGCGGAAATGATCCTGCACGCTGTCCTCGCCGTAGCGTCTGGCCATGCTCCGCCCGATTTCGGCGGCAATGGCGAGCGACTCGGACGCGAGCATGGTCGTCTGATTCGCGACGCCGACGCGGACCAGGTCGCAATCGGGATCGAAATCGTGCGACGCCTTTTCGCAGAAATGCGCGAGCAGCGCCTCACGCGCGAGAGCGCGCTCGTTCTGCTCGATGTAATCCATCACCAGCCGTGTCTCATCCAGGTCGCGCACGACGATGTACCTGCCGCCCGGATGCGTGTTGACCTGCGATGCGGTCGCGCGCGTCTCTTCGTGGAAGTACTTGCCGTGAATCAGCGCGGTGAAGCCATCGCGCGCGTAGGACTCGACGCGCTTCCAGACGTTGAGCACCGAGCCGCACGTGGTGTCCACCAGCGTGCAGCCGAGCGCGCGCAGCTCTGCGAAATCCTGCATGGTCACGCCGAACGCCGGCATGATGACGACGTCGTCCGGCCGGATCATGGTGAAATCGAACTGGCCGGCCGCCGACGGATACAGGAAGACGACGCCCGCGTCCTGCAGCCGGTTGTTGACATGCGGGTTGTGAATGATTTCGCCGACCAGGTAAATGCGCCGGCCGGGGAACTTCAGCGTGGCCTGGTACGCATAGTCGACCGCGCGGTCGACGCCGTAGCCGAAGCCGAAATCCTCCGCCAGCCGGATCGTGATGTCGCCGAACGCTGCGGTGAAGCCGCGCGCACGAATGTCCTCGACGAGACTGCTGTGATACTCGGCTTCGAGAAGAGGCTCGATCTGCTTTTTGAGACCGAAGCCACGGCGGAAGTACGTCTGCTCCATGGGCTCATCATACCCCGCACGTTGCGCCGCCGCCACCCGGTCCCGGAGGGGAGCAGGGGTGGACGGGAGCAGGGGGACTAAATCGTTGCGGGATTGACGTTGCGGTAGCCGGGGGCGCCGCCAGATTGCGGTGTACGGCCGCGACCAGCTCGTGCGGCAGTACCGGCTTGATCAACAGGTCCACGCAGCCCTTGGCGCGGACGGTTTCCTGCGTGATATCGAGACCGGTTATGCAGACGACAGGGATGGGACGCAGGTCGGGGTGGGCGCGGATAATCTCGGCGACCAGCAGGCCGCTCATGTCCGGCAGCTTTATGTCGAGCAGGATGAGGTCGGGCAGGGACTCCCGCGCGGCGCTGATCCCGTCCGCGCCGCGGCCCGCCTCGAGGGTGTCGAACCCGTTGTAATACAATGTAGTAGCGACGATCCGGCGCTCGTCCGGGTTGTCGTCGACGATCAGAACCGTTGCCAATTCCAGCTCCAAGTGCTGGAGCCGCGTCGCCCCCGATCTGGCCGTACGAAATTCGTCAGCGCAGTATGTATTGTTGCCTTTCGATCGTCAACAGTTCGCGCAATATCCTGTACCACCCGGACGGGTGATTTCCGGGCCAGCCCGGCGGGTGGCCTGCGTGCTGGCCTGCGATACCAAGCGCCTCTATAATGCGCCGCGCAATCAAACTGGAGTTCAAGCAAGTGGAATCGAGCTCGGTCGAGTTTCTGAAAAAGCTTTTGAACACGCCGGGCCCGAGCGGCTTCGAGACGGCGGCCGCGCGGGTGTGGCGCGAGGAGGCCGGCCAGTTCGCGGATTCGGTCGACGTGGACGTGAGCGGCAACTCGATCGCCTCGCTCGACGGCAACGGCGGCCCGCGCGTCATGCTGGCCGGTCACATCGATGAGATCGGTGTCATGATCACGCACATCGATGATGATGGTTATCTGTACTTCGACGGCATCGGCGGCTGGGACTCGCAGGTGCTGGTCGGGCAGAGAATCCGCCTTCTCAGCCGCAACGGCGATGTGGTCGGTGTGATCGGCAAGAAGCCGATCCACCTGATGAAAGGCGACGAGCGCGACAAGGTCTCGAAGATCTCCGATCTCTGGATCGACATCGGCGCTCGCAAGCGGGATGGCGTGAAGGAGAAGGGCGTGCGCGTCGGCGATCCGGGCGTGGTGGACATGCCAGTCATCGATTTCGGCAACGGCCTGATCGCGAGCCGCTCGATCGACAACCGGATCGGCGCGTTCGTCGTGCTGGAGGCGTTGCGTCTGATGTCGAAGCAGCGGCCTGCGGCCTTTGTGGCGGCGGTCGCGACGACGCAGGAGGAAATCGGCTTTTACACGGGTGGCGGCGCCTCGACCAGCGCGTTCCGCATCGAGCCGGACGCGGCTATCGTCGTGGACGTGACCTTCGCGGCCGATGCGCCGGGCATCGACAAGAAGGAAGTCGGCGATCACAAGCTGGGCGGCGGCCCCGTGCTCACGCGCGGCTCGGCCTCGAACCCGCTCATGTTCGAGCGGCTCGCGACGATCGCGGAACGAGAGAACATTCCCTTCACGATCGCCGCAGCGCCGAAATGGACCTCCACCGATGCGGACGGCATCTTCCTCTCGCGTTCCGGTGTGGCGACCGCCGTGCTCTCGGTGCCGAACCGCTACATGCACTCCCCGAATGAAATGGTGGACATCAGCGATCTGGAGGCGACGGCGCGCCTGATTGCCGCGTTCTGCGCCGATCTCGAGGCCGGCGAAGACTTCGTACATCGCTAGGGGCCCTCTCCCGAGCCGTCCCGGTTGACTGCTGGTATCGGACCTGACATCATGATAGCATGGAACGCACCACCATCTCGATTCCCGGACGGCTACTGGATCGGTTGCGCATGATTGCGGCCGAACGGCGCACCTCGATTGCCGCGCTTATCAGGGAGGCGCTCGAAGAGAAAGTCAGCGGCATCCGACCGCGGCCGCGCAGTCTGGGAATTGGCGCCTCCGGTCACACCGACACGGCGCGGCGTGCCGGCGACGAGCGTCCCGAGCCCCCCGCTTGGCGCTGATCCTCGATACAGGTCCGCTTTACGCGTCGCTCGACCGGAGCGATGCCGATCATGGGCGCTGCCGTAATCTCATAGAAGCAGCCAGCGAGCCGCTGGTGATTCCCGCGCCGGTCCTCTTTGAAGTGGACTACTGGATTCGCGTGCGCCTGCACGCTGGCGCGCTGGTCGCATTGGTGGATGACATCATTGCGGGCGCATATCGCGTGGAGGAGCTGGATACCGAGGACTACACACGCATTCGCGAGATTGTGGATCGATATGCGGACGCTGATGTCGGCTTTGTTGACGCCGCCGTTCTGAGCATCGTCGAGCGGCTCGGCGAATCGAAACTCGCCACCCTGGACCTGCGGCATTTCCACATGCTTCGTCCGCGCCATGTGGATGCCCTCGAACTCCTCCCACGAGAAGGGTGACGGGCTGGGAGTTCGTGGTATCTTGTGATGCTGTGCGCATCATTGACATCAGCCAGGCGGTCGGTGCCGGTATAGCGGTCTGGCCGGGCGACCAGCCGTACGAACTCGAGTGGACACTGCGCCAGGACCGCGGCGACAGCGTCAACGTCGCGGCCCTGACCCTGAGCGTACACACTGGCACGCACACCGATGGCGGCTTTCATGTGACGGAGACCGGCAGCCGGCCGTTTCAGCTGCCGCTGGACGCCTACATCGGTAAGGCTCTGGTTTTGGACGTGCGCGGGCGGCCGGCGCTGGACGAGCGGGTGATCGACGACGTCGACCTCACCACTCACCGGCGTATTCTGTTCCGGACGCGCGACGCCGTGGATGCGCGTGAGTTCCCGGCCAGCTTCCTCGCGCCCGCGCCGGCACTGGCCCGCCGATTGGTGGCGGCAGGTGTAAGACTGATCGGATCCGACGCGCCTTCCATGGACGACGTCGACTCGAAAACACTCGAGTCGCACCGGATCCTGGCGGATGGCGGCGTGGCAACGTTGGAAAATCTCGTGCTCACGGACGTGGCGCCGGGCACGTACACGCTGATCGCGCTGCCGCTGAAACTGGTGGACGCGGACAGCTCGCCCGTGCGAGCCGTGCTGATCGAAGGTGAAGTAACATGAGCGTGCCTATACAAATCCCCTGGGATCTCTACCAGGGCAAAATCGCGGTGTGGTGCGAGTGCCTGAATGTGGGCGCGCGCCGTGCGGTGCTGTTGCCGCGGCTGGATCCCATCTTCGCGCCGGTCGAAGAAGATCCGACGCGCGAGATCGGTTATCAGAAACTGGACTGGTGGCTGGTCTCGCCGAGCGAGGCGGACTGGCGTCATTATCGCGAGATCATGGAAAAGCACGCGGCGCGCGCGCAGCTCAGCTGGCGGGCGCAGCGCGTGGAGAACGTGGCGCGCTGGGTGGGTGGCCGGCAGGTGGCGGTACCGCAGTACCATCTCTGGGTGTATCGCGATCCGACGGTCGGCGATGCACTGGACGCGCTGTACGAGGAAGTCGATTCGATCAAGCGCCGCGAGCTGTGGCGCTGGCTGCTGGCGTGGACGACGCCGGCGGCGCTGAGGAACAGTTGAGCGTTTCATGATTGATGCACCGAAGATCGTCGGGCAGTTGCAGGAGATGCGCGAGGGCGGCTATCTCGCGGATGCGATCATGCGCGCAGCCGTGAAGCAGCTCGAGGCGGCGGATGCGCGCTACAACTTCGTCGGCATCTACATGCTGAACCCGGCGGAGAACATGCTGTGGCTGCACAACTACGCCGGCGAGCCGACCGATCACGCGCGCATCGCGGTGGGAGTCGGGGTATGCGGGACGGCGGTCGCCGAGCAGGCGAATCAGAACGTTCCGGATGTGAGCCAAGTCGGCAATTATCTGTCGTGCAGCCCGCGCACGAAATCCGAGCTGGTCGTGCTGCTGCGCCGAGGTGGTGAAATTTTCGGGCAGCTCGACATCGATGCGAAGGAGCTGAACGCCTTTTCGCCGGACGACCAGAGCGCGATCGAGCTGATCGCGGACCGCATTTCCGACATCATCCTGAGCGAGCGCGCGGAAGGAGACGAGCTGCGCAGACTGCAGGAGCTGCATCGGCAGCGACAACAGCAGCAGTGACGAAGCCACGCCCGCATGTGATCCTCGCCCCCAATCCATCAGCCATGACCGGCGCTGGCACGCGCACCTACATCATCGGGCAGCAGAAGGTCGCGATCATCGATCCGGGGCCGCATATCGAAGCCCATCTCGACGCGATCGTCGATCGAGTCCGGCACGCCGCCTCCATATCCATCCTGGTCACGCACGCCCATGCCGATCACGCCGAAGGCGCGCCGGCCCTCGCTGCCCGGCTGAACACGGCGGTGGCGCGGACCGGCGCACGCAGCGCCACCGACTTCGGCGATATCCAGGCGCTGCCGACACCCGGGCACACGCCCGACCACATTTCATACTGGTGGGAGCCCGCGCGCGCGGTTTTCTGCGGCGATCTCATGATGGGCGGCATGGACACGGCGCTGGTTGCGAGTCCCGAGGGAAATCTCGACGATTATCTCGCCTCGCTGCGCGCGCTGAAAGCGCTGGAGCCGGATACCATCTATCCGGCGCATGGCGCGCCATTTGGTGATCCGTCAGCCGCGATCGATCGCTACCTGGCGCATCGTGAAGCGCGCATCGCGCAGGTTCGCGTGGCCATGGCGGCCAGCGTCGAGTCGGAGGACGAGCTGGTCGATCTGGTTTACGGCGCGGCGCTGCATCCCGAGCTCAGGCGCTACGCGGCCGCCGCCATCCGCGCCTACATCGATCACATACGGGAGTCGCGGTGACCAACGAGCTGCTGACCGAACTGCGCGAGCTGCTCGGCGATGAAGGTGTGATCACCGATCCGGGCCGGCTGCTGGTATGGGAGTCGGACGGGCTCACCGCTTACCGCGTGACGCCGCGCGCCGTGCTGCTGCCGCGCGCTACCGAAGAGACGTCGCGGACGCTGAAACTGCTCGCGCGCGAACAGATCGCCTTCGTGCCACGCGGCGCGGGCACCGGCCTCTCGGGCGGCGCCTTGGCGCTCGATGGCGCGGTGGTCGTCGGCTTCTCGCGCATGGACCGCGTGCTGGACATGGATGTGCGCAACCGGCGCGCGCGCGTTCAGCCGGGCGTTGTGAACAGCGCATTGAGCGCGGCGGCGTACCCGCACGGCCTGTACTACGCGCCCGACCCGAGCTCGCAGACGGTCTGCACGATCGGCGGCAACGTCGCGGAGAATGCCGGCGGACCGCACTGCCTGAAATACGGCGCGACCGTCAATCACATTCTCGCGCTAACCGTGGTGCTGCCGGATGGCACGATCGTGCGGCTCGGTCCCGATGGCGGCGAGCGAGTCGGCTACGATCTCGTCGGCGTGTTCGTCGGCAGTGAAGGTACTTTCGGCATCGCGACCGAGATCACGGTCAGGCTCACGCCGCTGCCGGAAGCCGTCGAGACGCTGGTCGCGCTCTTCGACCGAATCGCTGATGCGAGTCGGGTGGTCAGCGAGATCATCGCGCAGGGTATGCTGCCGGCCGCGCTCGAGATGGTGGACCGCGAAGCGATCCTTGCGGTCGAAGCCAGCGCGTACGCGGCCGGCCTGCCCACCGACATAGCCGGCATGCTGGTCATCGAGTTCGATGGGCGCAGCGCGGGTCTGGCCGCGGATGCGGAACGCGCGGTGCAGCTGTGCAACACGTTCGGCGCGCGCGAAGTCCGGCGCGCGCGCGATGCGGCCGAACGGCAGAAAATGTGGTACGCGCGCAAGAAAGCGTTCGGCGCGATGGGCCGCCTGGCGCCCGACATCCTGGTGCAGGACGCGGTCGTGCCGCGCAGCCGGCTGCCCGCCGTTCTCGAGCGCATCTACGCGATTGCCGCGCAGCACCGCCTCAGGCTCTGCAACATGTTCCACGCCGGCGATGGCAACCTGCATCCCACGATCGTGTTCGACCGGCGCGATGCCGGCGAGGTGAAGCGCGTGGAAGAGGCATCCAGAGAGATGATGCGGGTGTGCGTCGATGCCGGCGGCACGATCACCGGCGAACACGGCGTCGGACTCGACAAGCGCGAGTACATGGATCTGGTCTTCAGCGACGATGCCATGGCCGTGATGTGCTCGATCCGGCGCGTGTTCAATCCGGACGGCCGCGCGAATCCCGCCAAGGTCCTGCCGCTGCGCGTGTGCCGGGAGTGGTCCGGCCCGGCCACGACCCTGCATGATGTCTGAATTCGCGCCGCACAGCAGTGAAGAGGCGGCTCTGGCGCTGCGGCAGGCGAGCGCGCATGGGCGCCGCATCGATTTGACGGCGCGGAACCTGACCGCGGTCGCGGAATACGAAGCTGCGGATCTGGTGATCTCGGTTCAGGCGGGCGCGACGCTCGCCGGCATCGCGGCCGCGACGATGCCGCACAATCAATTGCTCGCTCTCGATCCGGCGGTGCGGCCGACCACGAGCATCGGCGCGATCGTCGCGCGCGATGCAGCCGGTCCGCTGCGCTACGCGCACGGCACGCCGCGCGATCAGGTGCTCGGCCTCGAGGTCGTGACCGGTGACGGCCGCATCCTCGAGTTCGGCGGCAAGGTCGTCAAGAACGTGGCCGGCTATGATGTCGTGCGGCTGCTGGTGGGCAGCCGGGGCACGCTGGGCTTCTTCACCAAAATTCATCTGCGGCTCAAGCCCGCGCCGGCGGTCGACCGCACGGTGGTGGTGCAGCCCGGCTCGTTCGTCGCGGCCGCGGACCTGGCCGATGGGATCGAGCGCGAGCGACTCGATCCGGTCGCGCTCGAGATCGTCTCGGCGCCGGCGTGGACGCTGCTGGCTCGCTTTCACGGCAATGAGGAAATGGTTGCGGACGCGGTTCGACGCAGCGCACGCCTGGCGGGTACTTACCGCGTCTTCGACGGTCCGGCGGAGTGGCACGAGCTGCTGCTCGCGGAGGCCTACGCAGCGGTCAACGTGCGGCTGGCGAATCTGCCGTCGCGACTGCGCGAGACGGTCGCCCACGCGACCCGCTTCGCGGAACGCGCGCGGCTCGCGCATGCCCGCTTCGCGCTTCACGCCGGCAACGGCATCGTGCGCGTGCTCGCGGA